>JAYWHK010000096.1:0-11489 GCA_043777755.1 Saprospiraceae bacterium | reverse complement strand
TAAAAATAAAAAATTGATATTTTATTATAAATTAAAATATTATTTTTTAAATTTTTTAAAAATGTTCTGTTTTTAGAAAACTGGAACATCGAGTAATACTTAAATCACTCAATACTTTGTGCATTGGCTTTTCAAGCTGCAATGCTTTCCAACCTTCAATCAGTATATTGGTAAAATAATACTGTTCTGTATTTTCTTTATCAACATAATTAATAATAGCACTTAATTTTTCGATTGAACTTTGAAAAACAACACCATTAGAATAATTGATTTTAAGCAATTTTAAAATTTCTTGAAAATGCAATTGATTAGCAGTATTACTTAGAATTCGTGTGCCTAAATCAAAGGCTTTTATAAAATCAGTTTCTAAATCTAATCCGTCTGTCGCTTTTTTTATAAAATATTTATTTTTAAAAAAAGTATCTTCACTTAATAATTTATCAATTGCAGAAAAAACAAATTTATTGCGAGCTAAAATAGCGATTTTATCTAAACTAATTATCCCTTCTATTTCTTTATCCGTTCCTTTATTAAGGACAAAATTTTTAATTTGACTAATAATCCAAAGTGCTTCGTCTTCTTCGCTTTTAAAAGATTTAACCTCTGCAATCCCTTGATAATGAGCATCTTCTGAGTTGCTTCCATTTTGCATGATACTATTGGCTAACTCAATTACTTTTTTAGAAGAGCGATAATTTTTTGTTATTTTATCTTGTTTTGCATTAAAATCGTGAATAAAATCTTGCAGCATAAATTTTGTATCAGCACCAGCATAACTATGTATTGCTTGTTTTGGGTCGCCTACCATAAATATATTTTTATGATTTTCGCCACAAATTGCCTTAATAAGATGATACTGAGCAAAACTCAAATCCTGCGCTTCATCAATCAAAATATAACGATATAATCTTTGATATAATCGTGCATTCGCTTGGCTTTCGGTCAATAATTTATACGCAAAAAAAAGAATATCAT
Organism: Saprospiraceae bacterium; assembly: GCA_043777755.1. GTDB lineage: Bacteria > Bacteroidota > Bacteroidia > Chitinophagales > Saprospiraceae > CANHEE01. The sequence goes on along the minus strand of JAYWHK010000096.1, from coordinate 10,514 downwards.
CATAATCAATCATATTTTGCTCTCTCAACAACTGATTGTACGTTTCATAAATAAAACTTTGTTCTTCATTTTCATCTACAACGGTGTCTAAACTACGTTTTCTTTCGCTAATTAAATTCAGCGTTTCATTTAGTTTTGCTTGTTGTATTTTTGCATTTTCATTCTTATAGCTATTTGATAATAAAGGGTTTTCTGTAAAAACTTGTTCTAATATCTTTTTTCTATCTTGGTCACGGTCAATAATATGTGGAACATCGGGAAATCCTAACATTTCTCTACGATCAGCAATCATTTGAAAAGCAAACTCATGTATTGTTCCTATGTAAGCACGTCGAGCAATATCTGGAACAGAACTTAAGCGTTCTTTCATCTCTTCGGCAGCTTTTTTAGTAAAAGTCAAGCATAATACGGAGAATTTTCCTATTTTTTCTGTCAAAAGATAGCGTACTCTTTCTGTCAAGATACGTGTTTTACCACTTCCTGCTGCTGCTACAACCAAAAGAGAGCCTTCTCCTTCGTTGTAATTGACCAACTTTTTTTGTTCATCACTTAGGTTAATTGATGTTGCTTTTATTGCTATCATTTTATATTAATTTAGCTTCTATTGCCTCAAAAAGAGCTTTGATTTTGGGCGGAATCCGACGTGTTTCGTCAGTAATATTTGCTATTTCTTCTGCATAATAAGGTGCTAATTTTGTTTTATTGCTTTTTAGAAATTTGACTAAATTTTCATTGTTATTTGAATTGTCGTCAATAAATGCTTGTTTTTCTGCTCGCATTTGCTCGCTGCTGTAATAACTATCTATGAATTTGTAACAACCTTCTCTTAGTTCATCAACAAAAGCTACGTCAACCAAGTATTGTTCAATATCTTTTTCAAGTAGTATAATTTTAGAACTATTTAATGTGTTTTCTAAATTTAGCCCATTCTTAGTTAAAGCATTATTGACATATTTTTTTGTTTCAACTGTATCGTAATCGCTAAAAACAATCCATTTTATATCTAAAATATTAAATAATCTGATAAAACTTTCATAATTTGTTCCTCCTACGCCAATGAAATTTATACCCATTTCAAAAGGCTCTTTTTGAAAATAACTGTTAGCTAAAATAGGTAACAACTGCTCTTCGGTTTCTCCTTCTACTAAAATTACTAATTTAGAAAAGAGTAATTCCCCTTTTGAATGAAGGATATGACGTTTTATCTTTCTAATTTGTTCAAGTGTAAAAGTCGAAATATCAATACTTCTAACTATGGTTTCTTCATTTTCTCTATAAAAATAACGAATTTCATCTAATTCCGCTAAACCAACCACATAGGGCGAATGAGTAGAAATTATTTTCTGCCCATTGATTTCTTTCAGTTGTTTATAAAGTTGTCGTTGAGCATTCGGATGAAGATGTGCTTCGGGTTCTTCTAATGCCAACAATGGATGAAATCAATTTGTGTCGCTAAACGACCAAAATAAGATGTTCTATTTTTTAAGTCGTCCATTATATCTCGTTGAGCATCAACAAAATACAAAGGCATTTTATCTAAATGGGCAGTCAAAATGTCGCTACTTTCATTGATTATTGGATTATTCCAATCGCCTTTGATTTCAAAACGTTCTAATTTAGCATCTTCTCTATCACTTTTAAATTCAAATTTTGTACGAAATGCAAAAAATTCTTGTGGTTGTTCAGTTGTGTTACTTGTTTGAAATTCGCTTGTCCAATCTTCATCAAATTCTTCAACACGAACTCCATTATTATCCACTGAAATAATTTTTACATCAATTATAATTGTTCGATTCTCTTTGCCTTCTGTATCTTTTAGTCGTTCTCCATTTTTGTCAATAAATAAGTCATCTTTCGTTACATTTCTACGTTCTACCCCTAAGGCTAAATTTAGTGCCTTCAAAAAAGATGTTTTACCTGCATTATTTGCACCAACAAGCAACGTCAAAGTAGAAAGGGTTACTTCAACCGATTTTAAAGAACGAAAATTTTGAATACGTACTTTTTCAATTAATATTGGCATAAAATATAATGTTTTTGCAAAGATAAATCATTTTTTGTAATGGGAAATCATTTTTTTGAATATTGTTACAATTTATAATTTCCGTGTATACTCCCTTAGCTTTTTTAGCCGATAGGATGCCGAAGGATAATATGGAGAATGTAGAGTAGAAAAAAAAGAAACGCCACAACAGAAGAAATGTTGTGGCGTTTTGTTTTTGATATTTAAGCAGCAACTATAGGAAGATAACCCTTATCCACAAAAAAGCCACAACTTCCATAACAGAAATCGTGGCTTTTTAATTTTTTCTTATAAAAATTATTGGTTCAAAATAATCGGTGTATTTTTACCACCGCCCATAATCACAACCTTTGCGTTATTGGAGTTCGCCAATTCTTTATAAGCCTTGATTTGCTCGTATTGCAATTGTTTATCGCTCAAACCAGTGTTGATAATGCGTTGATAATCAGCAATTCCTTGCGCTTCAACACGTTTGCGTTCCGCTTCTTGTTTTTCTTTTTGCAAAACAAACTGCATTTTCTGAGCATCTTGTTCGGCATTGATTTTTGACTCAATGGTGGTTTGGACAGATTCTGGCAACTTGATGTTGCGCACCAAAATCTGCTCTAAGTGCAAACCTCTTTCTTTAAAATCTTTTTCGATGGTTTGAAAAATCTTAGCTTGAAACTCATCTCGTTTGGAAGAAAAAAGCGAAACAGCATCGTAATAAACGGCATTGTCCCGAATCCTTGTTCTGGTGATTGGTCGCACAAAAATATTTTCATAATCTTTGCCAATGGTCTGAACCAAGCGTGGAGCTTCACTCGGAATCAAACGGTACAAAACAGAAAGGTCAATAATGACTTCAAGTCCATCAGCAGTAAGGACTCGAATCGCATCATCGCCAGCTTTCTGACCTTCGTTGTGAACGGCACTCATCGTGTAGTTTTGGGTACGAATATCAAACTCCCTAACTTCCGCCAAAGGATTGATGATACACAAGCCACTTTCCAAAATATTGTTGTCCACTTTTCCAAAAACGGATTGAACGCCAACACTTCCAGCATCAACAACGAAAAATAATTTTGACAATAAACCTAAGGCAATCATCGCAATGCCCGCAAAGCTCATGAGTCGTTTGTATGCAGCAAAGGCTGGATTGACTGTTGCAAAGTTACGACCAAAAACAGCTATCAAAATACCAATAAATACAAGTAACATATTTTATTATTTTTAATAACGGATAAATAACAATTCATTATTGTTCCGCTATCTGGTGAAAAATATTTCCCAAATGTACTATAAAATTAACAATTTTTGCAACTTTACACGACATTCTTCTTGAAAAAGCCGATATAAGTAGAAACGGAAACGATGTAAAAAAACATAAACCCTTTTCAATCTTGGAAAAATATTGGTATTTTGTAAAGTCTTGCATTTTATTTTTTCATAAAAATACTTAACTTTGCAAAAACAATCTACTGTCAATATATGAAACCAAATTTCAACCAAATTTCATTAGACCTAAACCTTCGTCCGAAAGCAACAACCACAATAGCTGACAACGAAAACACTTGGGAAACTCCTGAAAAAATCGCTGTAAAACCTTCTTTTTCGCCAAAAGACATTGAAGATTTGCAGCATTTAGATTTTGCGGCAGGTTCTCCACCTTTTTTGAGAGGTCCTTACAGTTCTATGTTCGTTTCGCAACCGTGGACGATTCGACAATATGCTGGTTTTTCGACTGCTGAAGAAAGCAATGCTTTTTACCGTCGCAATTTGGCACAAGGTCAAAAAGGACTTTCTGTTGCTTTTGATTTAGCAACGCATCGTGGTTATGATTCTGACAATCAAAGAGTTGTAGGCGATGTAGGAAAAGCTGGAGTGGCGATTGACAGCGTTGAAGACATGAAAATATTATTCGACCAAATTCCGCTTGACCAAATGTCGGTATCAATGACCATGAACGGTGCAGTATTGCCGATTATGGCTTTTTATATTGTAGCGGCTGAGGAACAAGGCGTTGCCGCTGAAAAACTCAGTGGAACGATTCAAAATGATATTTTAAAAGAGTTTATGGTGCGGAATACTTACATTTATCCACCATTGCCTTCCATGCGTATTATTGCTGATATTTTTGCTTACACAGCTCAAAATATGCCAAAATTCAACTCTATTTCTATTTCTGGCTATCACATTCAAGAAGCAGGAGGAACAGCTGACATCGAGTTGGCATATACCTTAGCTGATGGTTTGGAATATTTGCGAACAGGGATAGAAGCAGGTTTGGACATTGATAATTTTGCGCCACGATTGTCTTTTTTCTGGGGCGTAGGTATGAATCATTTTATGGAGATTGCCAAAATGCGTGCTGGGCGTATGCTTTGGGCAAAAATCGTCAAGCAGTTTAATCCTAAAAATGCCAAATCTATGGCATTGCGGACACATTCTCAGACATCGGGTTGGAGCTTGACAGAACAAGATCCTTTTAACAATATTGCTCGTACTTGCGTAGAAGCATTGGCAGCTGCGCTCGGTGGAACACAGTCATTGCATACAAACGCACTTGACGAAGCATTGGCTTTGCCAACTGATTTTTCAGCAAAAATCGCTCGTGATACGCAGATTTTTTTACAAAAAGAAACAGACATCACAAAGGCAATTGATCCTTGGGCTGGTTCGTATTATGTAGAGTATTTGACTGACCGTTTGGCAAAAAGAGCTTGGGAGTTGATTGAAGAAGTCGAGGCTTTGGGCGGAATGGCAAAAGCAATTGAAAAAGGTGTGCCGAAATTGCGCATTGAAGAAGCTGCCGCTCGAAAACAAGCAAGGATTGACAGTGGTAAGGATTTTATCGTTGGTGTTAATATTTTTAAAAATGAAGAAGAAGCTCCAATGGACTTGTTAGAAATTGACAACAAAACTGTTTTAGAAGCACAACTTACTCGTTTGCAACAAGTTAAGTCAAATAGAAACGAACTCGAAGTAAAAGATGCTTTGGCGATGATTGCGCACGCCGCAGCTACGGGCGAAGGTAATTTACTCGAATTAGCGGTTCATGCAGCTCGACAACGTGTCACTTTGGGAGAAATCTCTGATGCAATGGAAACATCTTTTGGGCGTTTTACAGCCACTACTCGCTTGGTTTCAAATGTTTATTCGGGAGAAATAAAAATGGATCAACACTTTAAATATGCACAATCTCTGGCGGACAAATTCGCTGGTTTGGAAGGTCGCCGCCCAAGAATTATGGTCGCAAAATTAGGACAAGATGGACACGACCGTGGTGCAAAAGTCATTGCTACGGGTTTTGCCGATTTGGGTTTTGATGTGGATATGGGCCCACTTTTCCAAACACCTGCCGAAGCTGCCCGACAAGCCGCTGAAAATGATGTTCACATTTTGGGGATTTCTTCCTTGGCAGCTGGTCATAAAACGCTTGTTCCGCAAGCGATTGCCGAATTAAAAAAATTAGGTCGTGAAGACATTATGGTTGTTGTTGGAGGTGTAATTCCTCCGCAGGACTATGATTATTTGTATGAATACGGCGTTGTTGGTGTTTTTGGCCCAGGAACGGTATTGAGTAAAGCAGCTTGTTTGATATTGGAAGTGATGATAAAAAATAGTGGAGAATAATTCTTACTGTAAAATATTAAGTGATGGTAGATTAGACCTAAAAATACCCTAAGTGTAGCCAACTTATTGCATGAATAAAAATTAATTTAGCACACAGATTTTCGCAGATGATGCTTCGCATCACTCACGGATTTTCACGGATTTTTCATGCAGGAAATCAGTGAAAATCCGTGAGTGAAATCAATTTATTGATTTTATCCGCAATAATCCGTGTGCTAAATCCTTCGTAATTTGCCAGTATATAATTTTTTTGCTGATAAAACACCCATAACTATCGTTTGTTACTGATTGTATAGCTCAATTTTGAAGCATCACTTAAAATTTTACAGTAAGGAATAATTTATTTTCTGAGTTTTTATTGATAGTTTAAGTACCTTAGAAAAAAATGCAAGTAGAATCTTCTACTTGCATTTTTTGTTATCCCAAATACTCATCTCAATTTTCTACCATCACCTTCATTGCTACTTTTTCTTTTTCTAAATAAAAAATTATTGTATATAAGCCTGTTTGAAGTGCTTGCACGTCTATTTTTGAGGTATTTACAGAAGACGCTAACACTAAATCTCCTGATAAATCATACAGTTCAACCTTATCTATTTTATTTTTTGAAGTTATATTGATAAAATTCTTAGCAGGGTTGTTGAAATAAATATCTTTTTCTACCATTGCTTCTTCAATACTTGTACTACAGCTACTGCCTACTTCATAAGCATAATATTGAGTAGCTGACAATCCTCCTGCAAAAGCAAATTTTACAGCATAATTGATGGAAGAACCTACTGTTTGTCCTGTCAAAGTATGTGTAAAAGTTTTTCCAGTGGTCTTTTTCATATCCGTTTCGCCAAAAGGAATTTGCTTCCATAAATAAGCAAAGACATCTGTTTTGTCCGTATCCAACAAAGTATAAGTAATTTTTACATTATTTCCTTCTGTTTTATACTCATAATTATAGCCCACTAAAAAAGCACCTTGTTGTGCTAATTTTGATGTTCCCGAACAAATCAGATTAGACTCAGTTATCGTTTTAGCATTCAAAACGATGGGATTATTTGCCGCTTGATTGTTAGAAGCATCTTTAGCAGTAATATTAAAAGAATAACTTGTATTTGAGCTAAGTCCAGTGATAATATAAGATTTTTGTACACCCGAAAGCCCCGTAACAGTGACATTTTGGTTGCCATATTTTACATCATAAAAAATATTACTTACATTATCGCTTCCTTTTAGCAAAAGCTCAATCGTTGAGCCAGTAGTTTCGCCAATACTTGCTGTAAAATTAGTCGGAGCTTTGATGTCAGGAGTGGTATCTTGATACACCCTTACATAATCTACTTCCATTCCAGCTTGGGTAAAATCAGAAGGAATCTTCCCTGCGATTCCGCCCATTGCAACATTGAGCAAAACGTATTGCTCGGCATCAAAAGGCCAAGTTTTTGCATCTTTATCAGCTGGGTTGTAAGTATAAAAAGCAACGTTATCAACCAAAAAAGTAAGTTGATTGGGCGACCAATTCAAAGAATAAACATGAAAATCAGTGCCTAAATTTTTGACTAAAGTTCCATCTTTATTTATTGTATTTCCTGACGACGATGTTGTATGAACAGCTGACCCAATAAAATTGATAGGCTGTGATGGATAGATACCATGCTCCATAACGTCTATTTCACCACAAGCAGGCCAATTCATAGTGCCATGAGTAGCTTGAAAAAAACCGCCCAACTCATTCACATTTTTGCCCAACAACCAAATGGCGGGCCAAGTTCCTGCGCCAATTGGTAACTTTGCACGCACATCTACTCGTCCGTACTTGAAAGCAAATTTAGAATTTAACCTTGCTGACGTGTATTGTTTTGTTACATTTTGGTCAGTAAATGATTCTTTTTTTGCTACAATATTCAAAAAACCAGCATTCACAAATGAATTGGTCAATTGATTGGTGTAGTGCTGCTGTTCGCCATTGAACCAACCTCCACCTGAAGGAAGTTGGGTTTGATGGTGCCACTTACTCGCATTTATAGCACCATTGGTATCGAACTCATCAGACCAAACCAAATCGCTGTAGGTAACATCGACTTGTGCCATCGCAAATTGGCAAAGGAATAAAAACGGTATCAATTTAAGGTGATTTTTCATAATTATAATTATTTTTTTCTAAAAATGTACAAATATTTTTCACCTTTTGGTTTGTAGTTTGGCGCAGCTGCGTCCCAAACCAAAGTTGGTTTATTTCCTGGTAACATATCGGCTACACCGACCATCGTATATTGGTTTTGACTGGCATAATTAAAGCCCCATTTGAGCAAATCTTGGTCGCTATCCGCTGGGAAAAGCCAAGAAAATTGATGGACAACCAAAACAAGGTATTCTGGCTTGCTTTTTTCAACATCTGCCTTAAATTCTTCTCGCCAACCTTTTGCAACATCATTCATCGGAGAAGTAAAGGCTATGAACGAGTGACGGCTGACTGATTTGCGACCTGTTTCAAAATAAATCTGAGGCTCTGAACCAAAAACAACAATTGGGCTATTGTCCCGAGAATTGGCTTTGATATAATCCGCAATTGCTTTCGTTTCAGGAAATGGATTGTCGCCATATACTTCTCGCATAATTTTAAAATTATTAGGACTAAAATAATAGTCTTTTTGTCCAGCAATCACAACGATTGAAGACAATACAAAAATAAAAGTTGCAGCAATTTTACCTGACGAAACTTTCATTTTTTCTTCCATAATCGCTCCTATACTGTATATGCCAGCTGCAATCAGCAAAGATAACCCAAGCATAAATTGCATATAATAATGTCCATAAAAACGCAAGCCTGGCGTTACACTTGCAAATGCGGCTATTGCTAAAACACTGATTCCCAATTTTTTATAAAAATCCAAAGAAGTGAACCAAGGCAATACAACACCAAGAAACCCCAATGTCCAGTAGCCTGTATAACCTTTTGTAATGTCTGTAAGCGAACCACGAAGACGCTCCATTCCGAAATCAAAATCTAAGGATTTGACATACTCTTGAGCTACGCCAAAAACAAAATAATTCATTTGTTCGTAAGCTCCATTTTTTATCATTAATAAAAGAAAAACGCCTACGATTGCTAAAAAACCGCCTATCATTAAGCCTGCGTTTTTTACAATTTTAAAAAAATCAAAAGGTTTTGAATTTGCCAAAACAACCATTGCACCTGCGCCTACGGCAAAAAATACACCCGATTGTTTTATCATCATTGCCATTGCCAAGGCTGCACCTGCCAAAACGTATTGCCATGCTTTGCCTGACGAAATCGCTTTTACGGTAAATAAAATACCCAATGCAGCAAACAAAACAACCAAGTGTTCGCCTTGTGCAGCAAATCCCGAAGCACTTTTATTCAAAGATAAAATAGCAAAAGATACGCTCGCTGCCATAGCTGCCATGTCATTAAACAAGTGTTTTGCAATGTGCCAAACCACAAACGCTGAAATAAAATTGACGATACCAAAACCCAAGTGCATACTTTCGACACTGCCACCAAAAAAGGCAACCACCGAAGCATAAGCATAAAATAATCCAGGTAATTTCATCTCGTAAAAATCAATATAAGGTCGTCCGCCTTCAAGAAGCAACTTGCCCATATAGCTGTAATAACCTTCATCTCGTTCAAAAGGCAAACTGAATAAATTTGTCCGAGCAAACCAAATAATTGCCAAAAACAATATTGAAATGGCTGGATACAACCATTTTGGAGTGTTTGTAGGAGTGATTTCATCTGTCGGCATTGTCCAGTTTTCTGTCGAAACAGCTGCCTTTGGGTTCTGTTTTTTAGCCATGTTATAAAAATTTTAAATTTTTTTGAATGAATACGTCTGCAAAAATAGAGAATTTATGGAAAGGTTGTACTTTTGTTTAATTATTCTATTCAAGAAAATGATTAAAGCAGTAAATATCAGAAAAACTTTTGGTGATGTAGAGGTTTTGAAAGGCATCACCCATACTTTTCAGCCTGGCAAAACCAACCTTATCATTGGTCGAAGCGGTGCTGGAAAAACCGTTTTGCTCAAAACGCTCGTTGGGCTTGTCCCTCCTTCGAGTGGCGAAGTGTGGTATGACAAAAGCAATTTTTGGGCTTTGGAAAAACAAGATGTGCGTACACTTCGTATGCAGGTAGGTATGTTGTTTCAAGGTTCTGCCTTGTTTGACAGTATGACCGTAGAGGAAAATATTCGTTTTCCTTTGGATATGTTCACAACGATGACTCCTGCACAAAAATTAGACCAAGTGAACCATTGCCTTGCTCGGGTGAGTTTGGAAGGTTCTAATAAAAAATACCCTTCGGAAGTTAGTGGTGGTATGCAAAAACGTGTCGGTATCGCTCGGGCAATTGTCCTAAAACCAAAATATCTTTTTTGTGATGAACCCAACTCTGGGCTTGACCCAAAAACGTCTATTGTCATTGATGAATTGATTAAAAATATCACTGTCGAAGACAATATCACGACGGTTATCAACACCCATGATATGAACTCGGTAATGGAAATTGGCGATAATATTCTATTTGTTCACAAGGGACAAATTGAATGGACTGGTACAAACCAAGAAGTGTTAGAAACAGATAGCAAAGAATTGGAAAATTTTATATTTGCTTCGCCTTTTTTACAGCGTTTGAGAAAAAAAGCGTTTGGTAAGTAGTCGTAAGTAAATAAGTATAAAAGTCCTGAAAACTACGGAGAAGTTTTTGCTTAGTTAAAAGAGATATTTTTGCAAAAAATATTTCTTTCTCTGCGTTCTCTGCGCCTTTGCGTGAAATTATTTATTAAAATTCTCTTTGAGAATTTATTTTTAGACCACGCAGAGGCGCAGAGAACGCAGAGTTTGTTCAAAAATCTACGATTTT
>JAYWHK010000095.1:0-11546 GCA_043777755.1 Saprospiraceae bacterium | reverse complement strand
TGTTTCGATAATTTGAAAGAGCAAAAATAAAAAATTTTTATTTAAAAATTTTTTATTTTCGTGTTTTATTCAAAAAGTGTTCTTTTGTAACTATTTACCACTTTTGCAATTTTTTACCACGGAGAAACGGAGAACACAGAGTTTGGCAAAAAAATTAGCCTTCGGCTAATTTTTTTGCCTCCGTGACCTCTGTTTCTCCGTGGTGAAAATAAAAAAAATCTTCGATTTTTTCAACGCTAAATAGTTACATTTTTTTAATAAAAAAAATTACAAACCACACGTAGAGAAAAGGCACGCCTTTTCTCGCACTACGAAAACCTACAAAATACGAAAAAAAGCGCACTTCTTCCCACACTACGAAAACCTACAAAATACGAAAAAAAGCGCACCTTTTCTCTACGGATTAAATAATACATTGAAACAAAGTATGCTTTTTTCAAAAATACCATTGTGTTGCGTATATTTGCCACAAAATTCAAAAAATGCTCATTTACAAAACAGTCAAAGGCTTACAAAATAAAATAAACGCACTAAAATCAGAAGGCAAAACCATTGGTTTTGCCCCTACGATGGGCGCATTGCACAGCGGTCATATTTCCTTGATTGAAAAGGCAAAAATAGAATGTAATATAGTTGTTTGTAGTATTTTTGTCAATCCTACACAATTCAATGACCCAAAAGATTTAGAGAAATATCCTCGAACAGAAAAAAAAGATGCCGATATGTTGCGCAAAGCTGGCAATCATATTCTTTTTTTACCACCTGTCAAAGAAGTATATCCTAAGGATTTAAGCACCAAAACAGCACTTGATTTTGGTGCAATGGCAAATGTCATGGAAGGCGCTTTTCGACCTGGGCATTTTGATGGCATGGCACAAGTTGTCAATCGTTTGCTGAACATTGTGCAGCCAAATCGCTTGTACATGGGACAAAAAGATTTTCAACAATTCTCAATTGTACAAGAAATGTTGTGTCAATTAAAGTCTGATACCCAATTAGTTATGTGCGAAACGATGCGAGAAACAGATGGCTTGGCAATGAGTTCACGGAATGTTCGCCTTTCAACAGAATTGCGAGCAAAAGCACCGCTTATTTACAGAACATTGTCAGAAGCGAGGCACAAATTAAACGAAGCGTCAGCATCTGAAGTAAAAAAATGGGCGATGGAACAGCTTTCTCAAACTGATTTTCGCCCAGAATATTTTGACATCGTTGATGGTCGAACTTTGCAGCCCGTCGAAAATATTTCTTTGAGTGATTACGTTGTAGCCTGTGTTGCCACTTGGTTGGGCGATGTTCGACTGATTGACAATTTGATTTTTAAGAACTCGAATTTGTCAATCTCTTAAAAAGTACGTACCTTTGCCAACAGAATCAGTTATTTTTTAAACTACACTCAAAATGTTTATACACGTTTTTAAATCAAAAATCCATCGTGTCCGAGTGACCGAAGCGCAACTTAATTACATCGGCAGCATCACGATTGACGAAGATTTGATGGATGCAGCTAACCTTTACGAAAACGAAAAAGTCCAAATCGTGAACAACAACAACGGTGAACGTTTGGAAACTTATGTTATTCGTGGAGAAAGAGGTACGGGAATTATCTCGCTCAATGGCGCAGCAGCCCGAAAAGTATCTATTGGCGACATCATTATCATTATGTCTTATGCAATGATGACTGTCGAGGAAGCAAAAAAATTCAAACCTACGGCTGTTTTTCCTAATGAACAAAACAGGCTTGTATAGTTTTTTATAAAAATGCAAAAAACAGTTCTCAATATTGTTAAGTTTATGCTCTTTTTGAGTGTAGGCTTAGTGATTCTATACTTGGTGTATCGCAATCAAAATGCTGCCTACCAAGCACAATGCGCCTTAGATGGCGTTGCGAGTGCCGATTGTAGCTTAATTCATAAAATTTTTACAGATTTTCAACGCATCAATTATTTTTGGATAAGCGTTGTGTTGGCTTGCTTTATTTTTAGCAATTGGAGCCGTTCACAACGTTGGTTGATGCTGCTCGACTCTTTGGGCTATAAAGTCAAGGCAAGCAATGCTTTTTGGACAGTGAATTTGGGTTATTTTGCCAATTTGGGATTGCCTCGAATGGGTGAAGTGGTGCGTGGTGCAACATTGGCACAGTACGAAAAAATTCCTGTGGAAAAAACAATGGGAACAATTGTCATTGATAGATTGGTGGATATGGCAAGCCTTTTATTGGTGGTTGGACTCGCTTTTTTGCTTGAATTTAACACACTTTACACTTATTTAGATGAAAATATGGGTAAAAAATCAAGCGGCACAGGGCTTTTTCAAAATCCAATTGTACAAGGTGTTTTAATACTTGGTCTTGTCAGCTTGATTCTTTTATTGGTTTTTTGGAAAAAAATTCAACAATTGGCGATTGTCCAAAAAGTGATGGAATTTGCAAAAGGCTTTTTGGAAGGTATCATCTCTATTCGGAATGTCAAGAATCCTTTTTTGTTTTTGCTACATAGCATCAACGTATGGTTTATGTACTATATGATGATGTATTTTTGCTTTTTTGCCTTTCCTCCAACAGTACATCTTTCTATGGTAGCGGCATTGATGGTTTTTACTTTTGGTTCATTTGGAATTGTGATTCCTTCGCCTGGAGGAATGGGAACGTATCATGTTTTGGTCATTGCGGGATTGTCGCTTTATGGCATCAACGGTGGTGACGCATTTTCTTTTGCCAATATATTTTTCTTCTCGGTCAATATTTTTTGTGCCATCGCTCTGGGTATTTTAGCATTGATTTTACTCCCTATTTTAAATAAAAATTACAAAAAGTAAATTTTTTTTATTCCTTCAATTTAGATGTTGGTTGTTTTATATTTTATAAAAAAATAAAACAATCAACTGATTTTCAATTAATTACAAATAATTATTTTTTTATTTATAAAATTTTATTTTTGATTAAAAAAATATACGAAAAAAAATATTTTTTTTAAAAGTAAAAAAATGTTAAAAAATATTTTAATTTTGGTGTTGAGAAAAACTAAAACCACTTCTTTTTACGTTATTCATAAAAAAAATTATAAATCATAACGGAACAATGACTTTCGTTGCGAGTCGTTTCGATTAAAATTAACAAAACGTACTATGTTTTTAGACATTTTATTTCTATTTCAAAAAGGAGCATCTGCAGCCGCAGATAAGCTCAAAGACGTAGCGGCAGACGCTGCGGAAAACAAAACTGTTATGGACATCGTGTTAGGCGGTGGCGTAGTTAGTGTTTTTATTTTAACCTTATTGTTGGCGGCTTTCGTTTCTGCTATCTGGATTTTTGTAGAGCGTTATTCTGTAATTCGTCGCATCGCTGAAGTTGATGATGCTTTTATGAACAATGTTCGCATGAACATCAAAACGGGCAACATCGCAGCTGCAAAAGCATTGTGCCAATCTACCAATTCTCCTATTGCCAAAATGATTGAAAAAGGCATTGCTCGTATCGGGCAACCTGCTGAAGACATTGAGCGTGCGATGGAAGCTGTGGGTCGTGTTGAAGTTTTCAACATGGAAAAAGGTGTAGGTTACTTGTCATTGATTGCAAAATTAGCTCCGATGTTTGGTTTCGTAGGTACTATCATTGGTGTAATCAACATTTTTTACTCTATTGGTATCGCAGGTGAAATCGAAATTGGAAAAATATCAAGTGGTCTTTACACCAAAATGATTAGCTCCGCAGGTGGTCTTGTTGTTGGTATCGTGGCGTTCTTTGGCTACCATATCTTGACATTGATGATTGAAAAAGTAGTAGTAGGTTTAGAAAAAATCGCTATTGATTTCATGGACTTGTTACACGAACCTGGCGCATAAAATTTAAAATGTAAAAGTCAAAATTTAAAATGTAAAAGTTCAATTTAAATATCATGAAACTAAGAAGAAAAGCTGGAGAAGGTGCAGAAGTAGCAGCAGAAGCGATGAATGACATCATGTTCTTCTTGATGTTCCTTTTCCTTATCATATCCACGTTGGCGAATCCCAACGTTATAAAGCTCTCTTTGCCTAACGCAAAGCAAGCGAACCAAATGCCAAAGCAACCCGTAGTGGTTTCGGTAGCTCCAGGTGCAAGTATTGATAATCCAATTATTTATATAGATAAAATACCTGTTACGAAAGAACAACTCGAAAGCCGTCTAAAAGCCGAGCTTCGTGGTGAAGAAAACCCAACAGTTGTTTTACGTGTAGATAGAGGTCTGAACGTACAAGCCTTGGTAGATGTCATGCAAGTTGGCGAGAAGCTGAAATGCAAAATGGTCATGGCGGCAGCTCCAAGTAAGTAGTGGTTTTGATATTTCAAGGAAACCAACATTTTTGAGAATTTATTTTAGACCACGCAGAGGCGCAGAGAACGCAGAGTTTGTTCAAAAATCTACGATTTTTAAACTTCTCTGTATTTTTCAACATTTTCAACATTTTATAAAATAAAAGTTTCTTCAGACTCAAAAAACCTTCCTTTTAGGGAGTTTTTTAGGAGAAATTTCAAATTAATATATCATGCTATTTTCAGATATATCGCTTTTTGAGCAAGAAGGTCGCAGAAATGCCAATATTACCTCAGCCGTAGCTGCGGCTTTGATAATTGCGTTGTTATTTTTGTCATTGCCATTTACACCTCCTCCAACTGAGGAAGAACTCAATGGCGGTGGAGGTGTCACCGTAGCTTTGGGCTGGCCCGATATGGGGTCAAACAATGATGCGCCAAGCGATGGCGGCGGAGAGGAAGTTCCTATTCCACCTACGCCAAGTCCAACACCTGCTCCCGCACCACCAAGCCCGTCAAATCCACCAGCGGTAGTGACTGGCGACAATGCTGATGTGGACTTTGCTGTCAAAAAGCAAAAAGAAGAACAAAAACAAAAACTAAAAGAAATTGATGATCAGCTAAAAGCCTCAAAAGCGAAGGCTGACGCTGACGCAGCGGTTCGTCGTCAAGCCGAAGCAAAAGCGCAAGCCGAAGCTGATGCTGAACGCCAAAAACAAGACGCAATCAACAAGAAAAAATCTGGTATTGGTGACTTGTTCAAAAAGCCTGGTAGTGCTGGCGGAACTGGCACTGGTTCTGGCAATAGCGGAAAGCCTGGCAATGGTGGTCGTCCTGATGGAGATCCAAATGAGAAAAATTTGGAGGGAAATGGCGGTTCTGGCGGTGGTTCTGGCGGCGGCATCGGAACAGGTGTTGGACGTTCTGTTGGTGGTGGACTTGGTGGTCGTGCTGTAAAAAGTGCTTCTGCGATTCCTAAAACCTACAATGAAAATGGAACAGTTGTCGTTAAAGTTTGCGTTGATGCAAGCGGAGATGTTACTTCTGCCACAGTTTCTAATATCGGAACAACAACATCAAGCACAACGTTGCGTAATTTAGCGATTCAAAATGCTAAGAGTTTGCGTTTTGCACCTGGTGATTCTGACCAATGTGGAACTGTCAATTATAGCTTTAAAGTAAAATAGAAACTATTGTAAAAATTCAAAAGGTATAAAAAACTGGTAATCAGTTTTTTATACCTTTTTTTTATAAGAAAAAATATTTATTTTTTAATTTTAAAATAAAAAAATGCCAATTAATTACGAATTTAAAGCAAAAAGTATTCAGAATCAAAAGTATGAAGCTGTTTTATTAGAAGAAAAGGCTGATTTTAAAGGTGTTGATTTTCAAAAAGATACATATTTCAACGTTCCAAATGGACGTATGAAACTCAGAGAAGGCAATATCGAAAATTTTTTGATTCACTATTTGCGTTCTAATGATGCTTCGGCAAAAATTTCTGAAGTATTGCTCTACAAAACAGCAGTAGAAAGTAATTTGAAGACACTTTTGACAACTGCACTTGGCGTAAAAGTCGTTGTGGACAAAAAACGCAAGATTTTTTTTATAGACAATGTGAAATTTCACTTAGATGAAATCGAAGGTCTGGGCGAGTTTGTCGAAATCGAAGCGATTGATACTGATGGCTCTCGGTCAATTGCAGATTTGAAAGCCCAATGCGACTATTTTCAACATCTTTTAGGCATTAAAGACGATGAAATGGTGGCAATTTCTTACAGCGATATGCTAATTCAACAAAAAACTAAGTAGTCCTAAGTCAATAAGTCGCAAGTCTTTTAACTCGTTGATTTACAATATTTTATAGTATTTTAAAATGTCGATTATTCCAGTCGAAGTACTTATAAAGGCTCAAAGACCGCCTGTATGATTACTATTCCATAAGTTTTGTTGCTGTTGTTGCTCTAAATAAAACTGTCTTAGGCGTTCTTCATGTTCCAGTCGAAGACGCTCCTCCTCCATGGCTTGGCGTTGTGCTTTTGTATATTGAAAAGTATCTCTTGTAAATAAAAAAGGGCGATTTTCCATGGGAATATGTTCCCATTTGCTTTTTTGAACCTCATCTTCTTCCAAATCTTCCTTGAAATAATAGGCAACAGCAATGCCAACCAAAGCACCGAGCAAATGACTTTCCCAAGATACATTGGGTTGGTCAGGCAAAATACCTGCGAACATTCCACTGTACAAAGACAGAATCGTCAGTGCTAAAAAAATAGACCGAGGACTCCTCCGAAGTACGCCACTCCAAAACAAAAACGAAACCATCGCATACACCACGCCACTCGCTCCAATATGATAAACAGGACGACCAAATGACCAAACCGCCAAACCCGTAAAAAACCACATCATTACAAAAGCCCGTAAGGCAATACTTGGAAAAAACACCATCATCAGAATACCCGTCAGTAAAAAAGGCGCACTGTTCGCTGCCAAATGTCCCCAATCTGCATGGAGCAATGGTGCTAAAAAAATGCCTCGAAGCCCATCTAATTCTTGTGGAAAAATGCCAAAACGACTCCAATCGCCATTAAGGGCAACTTTTAAACAATGAATCACCCAAAATGCCAACGTAACGACAATAGGTGGTTTTATTTTTGTTAAAAAATCTTCTAACTCTTTTTCCATTTTTTTATTTTTTATTTAAAAAAATTCTTTGTTTTTAAATAATCAAAACTCATTTTGATGCTATCCAACGGCGGACGTTCATAACAATCATCTTGCTCTACAAAAAAATATTTCAAACCAGCTTTTTCTTTGTTGGCAAAAAGGCTTCCAAAATCAATAGAACCTTGACCAACTTCCGCAAATTTGCTTGAATCTTTTTTGTCCATGTCTTTTACGTGCCAAAGCGGAAAACGATTAGGATATTGTTCAAAATATTTTACTGGATTTTGATTTGCTTTTTTCATCCAATACATATCCATCTCAAATTTCACCAAATCACTATCTGTTTCTCTCAACAAAACATTGTATGGAACAACGGTATTGATAGGCTCAAACTCAAAATCATGATTGTGATAAGCAAAAACGATTCCGTATTTTTGACATTTTTCAGCACATTTGTCCAGTAACGCTGCCAATTTTTTATAATCATCTAAACATGACCTTTCTTCTGGAAAAAGCCAAGCGCAGACGATATATTTTTGGTCAATCGCCTTCATATCGTCAATCACTCGCTCGAAATCATTGACCATTGTTCGGGGCTTATTAGGAGATTGTCGTCCTGTCAAAACATGACCACTGACAACATTCAAACCAGCGTTTATCAACATTCGCTTAAAATCCACAGGACTTGCACCAAAGATTTTTCCTTCGTCATAACCAGCCAATTCGAGCGTTGTATAACCTAATTCAGCGATTTTTTGTAGCGTACCAGGCAAATCTTTCTCAAATTCATTGCGCAAAGTGTACATTTGAAGTCCCATTTTTGTTTTTTTCTTACAAAAATCAGGTTCACTATTCAAAAAAGAAGGCAGCATACCTATAGACGATGCAGCGAGCGATGTATTTTTAATAAAATTTCTTCTGTTCATTTTTAATCAATTTATTTACGCTTATTCAACGGATGACAAGTCATAATGGTTTCTTTCAAATACTCCATATCTAAATGTGTGTAAATTTCAGTAGTTGTAATAGATTCATGCCCGAGCATATCTTGAATTGCACGTAAATCAGCACCGCCTTCCAGTAAATGTGTTGCAAAAGAATGTCGAAAAGTATGTGGACTAACCGTTTTTTGAATACCAGACTTTTCTACCAAATCTTTGACAATAAGAAAAACCATTACCCGACTTAGTTTTTTTCCACGACGATTCAAAAAAAGAATGTTCTCATTGGCAGCATCTGTTTTTATCTGCCGACGTTCTGTTTCCAAATAAAACTGAATGTGCTTGATTGCTTCATCGCCAATCGGAACGATGCGCTCTTTGTTTCCTTTTCCAATCACTTTTACAAAACCAATATCAAGCACTAAGTTGCTGATTTTCAATTCTATAAGTTCAGTTACACGCAATCCGCAAGCGTACAGCGTTTCAAGCATTGCCCTATTTCGAGTAGCGTGTTTTTCACTCATGTCAAAGGTAGCAAAAAGCGTTTGTACTTCATCATACGTCAAAACTTCGGGGAGTTTTCGACTCAAACGAGGTGCATCTAACTGGTCAGTCGGGTCTTCTTGAATCAAATCATTGACCAATAAAAATTTGAAAAAAGCCTTAATACTTGAAATTAATCGAGCTTGCGAAGACAATTCCAACCCAAAATCAGCTAAAAAAACAAGAAATTCACTCAAGTGTTTTTTGCGAAGCGTTATCGGCGTGACATCATGGTAGGCTTTAATTTGTAAAAAATCTTCTACTTTTTTTACATCTCGTAAATAAGCCGCAACGGTATGTTCTGAAAGGGAACGTTCCAGTTTAAGGTAAGTAAAAAATTCCCGTGTGGCACTTTGCCAAGTCATATTTGAAATCTCCAAAATTTTAATTTTTTACAAAAATACATTTTTTTTTAATAAAAAGTTAAAACGTATATTTTTTTGTAGTAAAAAAACGTTTTTATGCGTACATATTACTAAGTATTAAATATCTTTGCACGTTAAAAATCTATTTTAAGTCATTTATAAATATAAAATTTAAACAACTTTCAAAAATATGCAACGAATGAACAAATTATTAGTGTTCTTTTTTACAGTGCTTTTCGCAAGCGGAATGAATGCACAAAGCGAAGACCCTGTTCTTTTTTCGGTAGGCGGAAAAAGTGTTAATTTATCAGAATTTAAGTACATTTATCAAAAGACAAATGGCGATAAAGCTGACTTTTCTAAGCAATCCTTAGAAGAATACATGGATTTATACATTAAATTCAAGCGTAAAGTTGCTCGTGCAAGGGACATGAGATTGGACACCATCGCTTCATTGCAACAAGAATTGGGCGGTTACCGTCAGCAATTGGCGAACAGTTATTTGGTGGACAAAGAAGTAAGCGATAGGTTGGTTAAAGAATCTTACGACCGTATGCTCAAAGACGTTGAAATTAGCCATATTTTATTCAAATTAGAGCGTTCTGCTATTGGAAAAGATACTGTAGAGGCTTACAAAAAAGCAATGGCTGCCAAAAAGCGTTTAGATGCTGGTGAAGATTTCATAAAAGTTGCCCGTGAATTGTCCGAAGAACCTACAGTAAAAGACAGCGATGGCAAATTGGGTTATGTTACAGCGATGCTCCCTACTGGTTTTTATGAATTAGAATCAGCGGCTTATAACACGCCAACTGGAAAATATTCTATGCCTGTACGTAGCGATATGGGCTTACATATCATTTATCCAACAGCAAAAAGAGATGCTCGTGGAGAAGCGGAAGTTGCCCATATTTTGATTCGAAGCAAAGAAAGAAGCATTAGCTCAAGATTAAAAATAGACAGTATTTACCAATTGTTGCAAGGTGGTGCTAATTTTGACGAATTGGCAACTAAGTTTTCAGAAGACCGTGCAACAGCAGCAAAAGCTGGTTATATTGGTTTTTTTGGCATCAATCGCTATGAAAATGCCTTTGAAAATGCTGCTTTTAACATCGAAAAAGACGGTGCTTATTCTGCACCTTTTGAGAGTAGTGTTGGTTGGCACATCGTCAAACGCATTAGCCGTAAAGGGATTCAACCTTTTGAAAGCGAAAAGCGTCGTTTGAAAGCAAAAGTTCAACGTGATAGCCGTTACGAAATTGCTAACCAATCTTTTATCAACCGTATCAAAGTAGATGGCGGTATGAAAGAAGAGCAAGCTGTTTTGGACAAATTCATCGCAACTCAAACAGATACGTTTTTGACTTACAAATGGCGTATTCCACAAGAAGGCGGCGACAAGCAATTGTTGGGTTTTAAAGGAAATAAAAACTTTAAAATGAACGATTTCATGGATTTTATCAACAACAATTCTCGCAAGCGTTTGGGTTTTGGAGAAGGTACAAATGTTGGTGATGCTGTTCGTAGTTTGTATGCTGATTTTGTAAGAGATTGTGCTTTGAAATATGAAGAAGCTCAATTGGAAACAAAATACCCTGAGTTCAAATCGTTGATGCGTGAATACGAAGAAGGTATTTTGTTGTTTGAAGCAATGAAACGTGAAGTTTGGGATAAAGCTTCTCAAGATTCTATTGGCTTATTAAATTTCCATAAAACACAAGCAGACAAATACAAATGGGAAGAACGTGTAGAAGTGAGTATGTTCAGTTTGAAAGACGAAGCAAAAGACCAAATCGAAGCACTTCGCCAATTGGCAGCAAAGAAAAATTTTGATAAAGTATTGAAAAAATTCAATGCTAAATCAGAAATCGTAACAGTTCAACCGTTCAAATTCGAGCGTGGCAAAAACAAATTGGTGGACGGAATCGCTGCTTGGAAAACTTCGGAACTTTCCGCTACTGACAACGATAAACGTACCAATACGTTGAATTTTTATAAAATTGAAAAAGTTATTCCTACTACTGTAAAAACACTAACCGAAGCTCGTGGTTATATCGTAGCTGATTACCAAGAATTTTTAGAGAAAAAATGGTTGTCAGACTTAGAAAAAACATACGAGGTCAAAGTAAATAAAATGACTTTGGAAGATTTGACGAAAAAGTAAAAAAACATAGCGGATATTGGTTATTAGATATTAAGATATTGGAAGCTGAACGAGTAATCTATGCGTAAAGTTTTTAACCACGAATTTTATCGAATTTACACGAATTACACGAATTTTTAATTCCACTAATCTACTGCTTTGAAACTTTGTTTCAAAGTCGAATTTCACGAATTTATTGTGTTAATTAAGTGTACATAAGTTAATCGTCCAGCTTCAGATATTGCAAATACTTGGTTTTCAGCATTTTGCATAAATGTAAAATCTCAAAATCACTTTCCGCTTTATAAATTGTCTTTTATTTTTTCAAAAAAGAGTAAAAAAAACAGGCACTTGCATAGCAAATGCCTGTTTTTTATTGAATACTATTTAGCATTGAAAAATCGAATATTTTTGCAATTTTTACCACGGAGAAACGGAGGTCACGGAGGCAAAAAATTAGCCTTCGGCTAATTTTTTTTTCAAACTCTGTGTTCTCCGTTTCGTAGGGGGTAAAATGAAATGTACATATATTTTGTGGATATTTGATTGATTTTTAGGGTGTTGTGGTTTTAGGGTGGTGGTGGGGTGGTTTAATTTGA
>JAYWHK010000094.1:0-4065 GCA_043777755.1 Saprospiraceae bacterium | reverse complement strand
GTATGGCGTTCAAAAATTTGCCGAATAATATTTCGTTTTTTATTTGGTTTTTTTGACAGTTCAACGCACCGCAATATTAAAATTAATATCACGGTGCGCTGCACCTTCAAATGTGATTTTGGTTGCTTTTTCTACAAATATCACGGTATGCTGCACCTAAAATATTTTTATAAGAAAACCCTGTTGCAATCAGTGATTCGTTTTTTTATTGGTTCATAGAAAAAACTTGTCCTTTGCTCGACTTCTTTCTCAAATTCAAGAATTTTTCATACATTTGTAAAATTTTTTATAAAACAAATTGATATGAAACATTTTTTTATTATAATCGCTTTACTATCAACGTTTTATGTTGATGCACAAAAAAGTATTACATTAGAAGATATTTGGAAAAAAGGAACTTTTGCTTCTAAAAATGTATCTAATTTTACATTTAAAAAAGATGGTCGTCATTACACCAAATTAGATTTGAATGTTTTGAAGCAATACGACATCACGACAGGTAAAGCTGTGGCTGATTTGCTCAGTGGCAATGAAGCAAAATTAGGCGCAAATTATGACAAATCTATTGACGATTATGCGTTCAGCAATGACGAAACAAAAATTCTCTTTTCCAACGAAAGTGAGCAGATTTATCGTCATTCTGTTAGGGCAAAATATTATATTTTTGATACAAAAACCTTGGTGTATCAAACACTTTTTGACAAAGAAAAACAGCGTTACGCTACTTTTTCGCCACAAGGTGACAAAGTGGCTTTTGAAAGTGCCAACAACTTGTATTTCAAGGATTTAAGTAATGATAAAACAACTCAAATCACCAACGACGGCAAAATTAATGAGATTATTAATGGCGCATCGGATTGGGTTTATGAAGAAGAATTTACCTTGATAAAGGGTTTTGAATGGTCGCCAGATGGCAAAAAAATTGCTTATTTTCGATTTGACGAAAAGGCTGTTCCTGAGTTCACTTTGGAGTATTTCAAAGATGGTGCTTATCCCGAAGCCTACAAATATAAATATCCAAAAGTTGGTCAGCCCAACGCTACGGTGAGTGTTTTTATCTATGATTTGACGACTGGAAAAAGTACAAAAGTAACCCAAGAGGAAGGCGCAGACATTTATTATCCTCGTATAAAATGGACGCAAGACCCTAATAAATTGTGCATCACGAAGATGAACCGCTTGCAAAATGAGCTTACTTTGTTGATTGCAGATGCTCAAACGGGCGATTCTTATCCGCTTTATCAAGAAAAAAACAAATATTACGTTGATTTACACGACAATCTTACGTTTTTGAAAGATGGAAAGCATTTTATCTGGACAAGCGAAGGCAATGGTTTCAATCATATTTTTCTGCACGATATGACTGGTCGTCCTGTCCGTGCGATTACCGAAGGAAACTGGGACGTGACCAATTTGTATGGCATTGATGAAGAAAAAGGGTTGTTGTTTTATCAGGCGGCAGAGCGTTCTCCGATGGAACGCCAAATTTATTCAATTGATTTTGATGGCAAAAATAAAAAATGTTTGACCGATGCAAAAGGTTGGAATGATGCGCAATTCAGCACCACTTTTGACTATTATATTTTGACTCAATCTACCTTAAATTCAGCTCCTAAATTTGGTGTTTACGATAGAACTTCGAGCTTGGTACGCAGTTTGGAAAACAACGATAGAGTAAGCGGTCTTCAAAGAGATTACGCAGCGGTAAATGCTGATTTTTTCAAATTCAAAACCTCAGAAGGCGTTGAACTCAATGCTTGGATAATGAAACCTGCTAAAATCAAACGGAAGGCAAAATTGCCTGTTTTGATGTATGTATATGGTGGACCAGGCAGCCAACAAGTTACCGATCAATGGAAAGGTGGCAATTATTGGTGGTTTCAACATTTAGTGCAGCAAGGCTACATTGTGGCTTGCGTGGACAATCGTGGAACAGGCGCACGAGGCGAAGAATTTAAAAAAATGACCTACAAACAATTGGGAAAATACGAAACAATTGACCAAATCGAAGCTGCAAAATACTTGGGAACTTTACCAAATATCGACAAAAATCGTATTGGGATTTTTGGTTGGAGTTATGGCGGTTACATGGCATCTTCGTGTTTGTTCAAAGGTGCGGACGTTTTCAAAGCGAGTATTGCGGTTGCGCCAGTGACCAATTGGAAATGGTACGACTCTGTTTATACAGAACGTTATATGCAAACGGAGAAAGAAAATGCGCAAGGTTACAAAGAAAATTCGCCCGTTTATTTTGCTAACTTGCTGAAAGGCAATTACTTATTGATTCACGGAACTGCTGACGACAATGTACATTTTCAAAATTCTGTCGAAATGTCCAACAACTTAATCGCAAACAACAAACAGTTTGACACTTATTTTTATCCGAATAGAAACCATGGAATTTATGGAGGCAATGCTCGTTTGCACTTGTACCAAAAAATGACAGACTTTTTGAAATTGAAATTGTAGGGTGCACAACGAATTTACATCGAATTGCAAAAATTTTGTCCCTGTGCAAAATTTTTGTTATTTCGAGAGTCGATAGTCGAAAAATTAGTCTTTATTTTCGACTATCGAAATAACGGAGAGATTTGACAAGAATCCCAAAGCTGCAAAATAAACTGTAAATTTGTTATACATCCAAATTGTAAAAGAGAGTAAGAAACATCATTTATAAAAACACTTATGCAAAAAAATAAACCAGAAATATTATTCTTTGACGATGACATTATCGTAGTCAATAAACCAGCGAATTATTTAACGATTCCTGACCGACACGATGCTACAAAACCGAATATTTTAGGTTTTTTGAAAGAGCGATTTGAGTCAATTTTTATCGTACATCGCATTGATAGAGAAACGAGTGGCATCTTGTGTTTTGCTCGTAACGAACACGCACACAGGCATTTATCTATGCAATTTGAAAAAAGAGAATGTCAGAAAATCTATTTGGCATTGGTCGAAGGCAAGATGATGAGCGATAGCGGAACGATTGATAAGCCAATTGCCGAAAGCCAAACGACACCTGGAAAAATGGTCATTGCCAATCGAGGTAAATCGTCTATTACCAATTACAAAGTACTGGAGTACTTTAACAACTACAGCTTGGTAGAATGTGAAATTTTGACGGGTCGTATGCACCAGATTCGTATTCACTTGCAGTCTATTGGCTATCCGTTGGCGATAGATTCAATGTATGGTCGCAAAGGAGAATTTATGCTTTCTGACATAAAACATAAAAAATTCAAATCACCCAACACCGATGAAGGTGAACGTCCGCTGATGTCACGCTCAACACTTCACGCTTTTCGTTTGATGGTTTTTCATCCAGCTACGGGCGAAAAAGTGCATTTTGAAGCAGCGTTGCCTAAGGATTTTGAAGCGGTATTGAATCAGATAAGAAAATGGAAAGGGTGATTTTCGAGAAGTGTAAGTAGAATAAAAAAGCTGCAAAAATTTAATTTTTGCAGCTTTTTTATTCATTATATACACGTCGGAAAGATTTTTTAGAGTTTAAATTCGTGAAATAAATATACTTTTAACATAACTATTTACCACTTTTGCAACTTTCCACCACGGAGAAACGGAGAACACAGAGCTTGAAAAAAATTAGCCTTTGGCTATTTTTTTGACTCTGTGACCTCCGTTTCTCCGTGGTAAAGAATAAAAATCTTCGATTTTTCTGTAATGCTAAATAGTTACCTTTTAACATGATTTACACTTAGATTAGTGCTAATTTGTGTATTTATTTGTTTAAAATTGGCTTTGCCGAATTTCATTTCGTGTTTAAAATTGCGCCTAATTAGTGTTACTGCAAAGTGCCAAAGTAGAATCTATTGTATATGTATTGTTGGTGTTTTTTATTTTAAAGATTAAATAAACGTTAAAAAACGCTACTTTTTATTCTTTTTTTCGTAAAAAATAAATATAAAGGAAACGAATCGGTATTTTCCTTCGTTCTTATGATAAGCAGGCGTATAGAAATAAACGTGGTTATTTTGTCGTTGAGAAAAAAGTGATAAATAGCTGACTATAAGGTCCAAAGGACTCCTTCGGAGAAAGTTA
>JAYWHK010000093.1:0-30292 GCA_043777755.1 Saprospiraceae bacterium | reverse complement strand
AATTAACGAAAATTGGATAATCGCCGAAATTCCGTCAAAATCAAAAACGATTTTGGAAAAAATCGAAATTCCTATGGCCTATCTTTGCGGAGTTACAGCTTAATACAAATTAAAAAAGCGCATCAAGAGGTTTTATACCTCTCAATACGCTTTTTATTTATTCTACTTATCAAAAAACATTAGTGACTAAATATATTAGTAACCTGCATTTTGCTTTAAGTTAGGATTTGAAGCGATAGCTGCAGCTGGAATTGGGAACAATATAGTACCTGCATCTTTTTTAGAAGCACCCGTACCAGAAGTGAACTTGCCGAAACGAACCTCGTTTGTACGAGCTCCGCCTTCCCAATAAGTTTCACGACCCCATTCGTCAAATACAACATCATCAGTCAACGCAGTCAATGCAGTCATACTACGTTTAGCACGTAAAGCGTTGATTGTGGTCAAGGCATCAGCAGCTTTACCAGCTCTGTGTTGCGCTTCTGCTTTCATTACTTGAGCTGCCCCGTTACGCATTAAGATATAGTTTTTAGCATCAGCTGGGTGATACTTAATTACACGGTATCCCATTGCAGTATTCGCACCTGCCAAAATTACATTTGGAGTGAACTCCAAGTGTAATTGACTACGCTCATCAATTAGTGCACTTCCATCATCTTTGTATTGCTTACCTACTAAGAAACCTTTACCAATACCAGAGAATTTACTACCATCTTTTGCTGCAGGAATACCAGTACGTTGGTCTTTTGCATCAAATTTAGCATAGAAATCAGACAATGTAGTAAACCCATTCCAACCAGAAGGATTTTGACCATAGTGTAATGTCATAAAATAACGATTCTGTGGAGAACCCGCAAGAGAAGCAAAAATTAATTCTTTTGTAGCAGCAGATGTAAAGTTATCAAAGTATTTATCTTCCAAACTATAGCCATCCGCAGTAATTGCATCGCAATAAGTAACGACCTTGTCCATATCTGCTTTATCAACAGGGCTTGCAGTGTAATTGCTTTTGTTCAAATACATTTTAGCCAATAAGAAATTAGCTGCAGCCTTTGAAGCTGCGCCATTTGCTACACCTGGTCCGACTTTAGACAAGACAGGTAATGCCTCTGTCAAGTCTTTTACAATAAAATCCCATGCTGAACGAGCATCCATTACTTTTGGATTATCGTTAACACCTTCTGTTACTTGACGAATTGGAACTTGTCCCCAAAAATCCAAGATATGGTGCATGTGGAAAGCTCTTAAAAACTTTGCTTCTGCCGCTTGCGCTGGAGAAGGGTCAGATGCCAATAACTCGTTCATATTATACGAACGTTCATTTAAAGCATTCCAAGTACCCAATACCATTGAGTGTGTTGGATCCCAAGTATGTGCATCTAAGGTACGCCAAACACCATTATCTCCCCAATCCACACCACGAGTTGGTGGTATTAATTCTGCTGATGTATGCTGTCCCAAAGCATAAATGTTAGCTTGGTCTGTATAAGCATCTAATTTAGTATAAGAAGAAGCCAAAAATTTAGTTGGATCAACTTTTGTAAATCCAGTCGCAGATTTTACAATCTCAGAGTCTTTCTCTGTTGTAGCTAAGTCTGTGCATGATGTTGAAAGTGACATCAACGCAAAGCCTGCCAATATTAATTTTGAATTAATTAAATTTTTCATTGTGAAAAAGTTTATTTAATAAATGAGTTAATTAAAATGAAACATTAGCACCTACCGTCCAAGTTTTTGCTCTTGGATAAGCGTTATAATCAATACCTGCTGATGGAACACCATCAATACCTTTATTAACATTTACCTCTGGATCTTGACCAGAGTACTTCGTAAATGTCAAAATGTTTTGACCAGAAACAAATATACGTAAATTGCTGATACCTGCAAAACCTGGCTTAATGTTATAAGCCAAAGATAAGTTAGCCAAACGAGCAAAGTCTCCTTTTTCTAAGAAACGAGTAGATACGTCAGGAGCATTGAACTTACCTTCTAATGAAGCTGGTACATCTTTAGTTACATTACGTCCATTACTGAAAGAACCTTTTGTAAAGAATGCATTTGCTGTATTAGAATAGATATAGTTACCAAATACACCATTAAAGAAAATGTTCAAATCTAAACCTTTATAAGAGAAAGTATTTGTCAAACCACCTGTTAATGAAGGAAGTGGAGATTTACCATCTAAGAATTGTTGTACGTCACCCTGAGGATACAAAGAATTACCATCTGCATCATAACCACCGAATGGACGCAAGAAGAATGCATACAATGGTTGTCCTTCTGCAATACGTTGAGCAAATGCACCTGTCAAACCTTGTCCGTTGATTTCACCCGTATTAATCAAATCTTTAAAATTTTCTACAGTATTTTTGTTGTAGGCTACGTTACCCGCAACATTCCATTTGAAGTCACCTTTGTCAACAGCTACGATGTTCAACTGTAATTCAACACCTTTATTGATTACATTAGCATCCAAGTTTGTCCAGTTGAAAGGAGAAGGTGCTGGTTGTGCAGTTCTTACTCTCATCAACAAACCAGTGGTGTTTTTGTTATACAATTCAACAGAACCAGAGATACGATTGTTTGCAAAACCAAAATCTAAACCAATGTTTGTCGCAGATGTAGATTCCCATTTCAAATCAGGATTACCCGTAGCGATTGTAGTGATAGAACCTCCTTGTAATGCAGCACCACTATCATAGTACTTGTCACCTAAACGGTTACGTTGATCATAAACGTTATGAGGAATTTCTTGATTACCTGTTACGCCCCATCCTAAACGAAGACCTAAATCTGAGAAAACACCCTTAGGGATAAAATCTTCTTGAATTAAACGCCATTTCGCAGCAAAAGAAGGGAAGTTACCATATTTATTGTTCGGACCGAATTTTGTAGAACCATCACGACGCAAAGAAGCTGTTACCAAATACTTCTCGCTAATATTCAAATTGATACGACCGAAATAAGACTGTAATTCATCATAAGCTGCATAAGAGTTTGTTACTGTTTTACCAGCATAAGAACTGTTATTTAACATCAAATTCAAATCAGGAGTAGTGAATTCTGTTGCATTTGCCTGACGACCAGCGCTGCTAAAGTTTTGGTAAGAATAACCCAACAAACCAGTAAATCCAATATTGCCAAATTTTTTGTCATAAGTGAAATAGTTCTCCATCAACTTATTATCATTGTTGTTAGTACTTGAGTACAAACGACCTTTACCTGTAACACTTTGCATTAATAAATCGCCTGAGAACGCCTCTGAACGAGAAGACAATGCACGGTCAAAACCTAAGACAGTTTTGAAAGTCAAACCTTCCATTAATTTCAAGCCAGCAGAAATACTACCCAAGCCTCTCAATGTACTTGCGCTACCATCATAGTACTTCAAAATAGCTGTTGGAGTTGGTTCTGTTTCACCAGGTTGATTTAATACTGTAATTTTCTTAGTAGCGTCCTTTGGATCTGGAACTTCTACATTAATTGGCTGCGTAGGATTTGTTTTTAATACAGCAGACAATAAATCACCTACGAATCCCGCATTTTCAGAAATTGGAGAAGTTCTGTCTTCTGTATTTGCCAAAGTTAATGAAGTAGCCAAAGTCAAACGATCATTCAATAACTTTTGTTCAGCATTCAAACGAGCTGTGTAACGCTTGATGCCAGAATTTTTGATGATACCATCTTGATTTAAGTAACCCAAAGAGAAACGGTAGCTACCACTTCCCATTCCACCGCCAAAAGCCAATGAGTGGTTATGCGCTAAACCTGTTTGAAATACTTCGTCCTGCCAATCAGTAGAGCCTTTCTTGTCTTGCTTAGGATTAGCAGTAGCATATTCCGAAGCTGACAACAAATCATACTTCTTAGTGATTGTACTTGCTCCTAATGAATATCCATATTCCAAAGTACCTTTACCTTCTTTACCTTTTTTGGTAGTAATCAATACAACACCGTTTGCACCACGAGAACCGTAGATTGCTGTTGCAGAGGCATCTTTTAAGATGTCAATTGATGCAATATCATCAGGATTCATGAATGTCAATGGATTACGGGCAGCAATACGTCCGAAACCTTCAGCATTAGAAGCGGGATCATCAGTAGCTGCACTTAATGGAACGCCATCAATTACAAACAAAGGGTTGTTACCATTACGCATTGAAGATGTACCACGAATACGAACATTGATTCCGCCACCAGGCTCACCACTGTTGTTAGAAACTTGAACACCAGCTACACGACCTTGCATTAATTGCTCAGGTGATGTAATTACACCTTTGTTGAAGTCTTTCGCTGTAATTGCAGAAACTGCACCTGTCGCATCACTCTTCTTTACAGAACCGTAACCTACTACGACTACATCTTCTAATAATTTGCCAGCCTTAAGCATAACATCTACTACATTAGACGTTCCCAATGCAATAGTTTGTGAATCAAAACCTGTGTAGCTTACTGTGATGTCAGATGAGCCAGCAGGAACATTAATAGAGTACATACCGTCAACATCAGTGACTGAGTTTGCACCACGAGTAACAACGTTTGCACCAATAAGTGCTTCGCCGTTTGCTGCGTCTGTTACTTTTCCTTTAACAGTACGTTGAGCATAAACGAAACTTCCAAGTAGCAAAGCTACCATCATAAGAAGTCCGTTTTTCATTAAAGTGTTTAGTTTAAAGTTCATACACTTTACAATAAATTTTTTAGTGAACAATGAATTTTTATAGTTTATTTGAATTATTTAAGACATTTTTGTGCTTGGTTAAGGCTACTTTGCAATTTTGGGTAAGTACTTTGGTTTTGTTTATTTTTGTAAGAAATAACGCATTAAGCAAAACGACTATAAGTATGAGAACGCTGCTTTTTCATTAAAAATAATATTCTGACATTTTATTTTTTTTTAAAACATTCCTTCTGAAAAATATTTATTCTAATATTTTTAATTTTTTAAAATATTAAATAAAAGCATTTAATAGTATAAGTCATTCAAAATCAATAATTTATGATTTCATACCATTAACTTAATGTTAATTATACACTTAGATGTCGTAAAGGTGGTAAATAAATATGAAATGACCAAACATCACAAAGTAAAACATCTATTTTTTTTTGACAAAATAAAATAGATGTTTTACTTTGTGGTATTTGCCAAATCTTGTACATTGCATCTTGACTATAAATATCCGCCAACATGAGTCGCAATAAAGTCTTTTTTACTTGTTTTTTTCTACTTTTCATCACTATCAAAAGCATTGGTCAGTCTTTGGGTTTCAATTTACAACGTGGTGTCAATCGTATTGATATTCCTTTTCAATTGGTGAATAATCTTATTGTTATTGATATAGTTTTTCACCAAACCTTTCCTGTCAAATTTATTTTTGATACTGGTGCTGAACATACGATTTTATGCAAAAAAGAATTGGCAGAAATAATGGGTTTGCCCTATCATAGAACTTTCAAAATTTTGGGTGCGGATATGAGAACAGAGCTAACAGCGCATCTATTACGAAAAGTATCTCTTAAAGTAAAAAATACCTACATCGAAGCTCCCGAACAAGATATTTTGGTGCTGGACGACGATTATTTTAAATTAGATGAGGCTTCTGGTGAAAAAATTTCGGGTGTTTTGGGTGCTGATATGTTCAATCGCTATGTGGTGAAAATTAATTATGTCAAAAAAATAATTTCTCTGTACGATGCTGAAAAATTTTCGCCTCCGAATGGTTTTGAAGTGTTTGACTTGGATATAAAATCAGGGAAACCTTATTTTTACCCCAATGTTTTTGTAGAAAATAAAGACAGTATTCCACTCCGTATATTATTGGATACAGGCTCGCTATTGCCTATGTTGCTTTTTACGAATACACATCCTTCCTTGCGGTTGCCGTCGCAATATATTAGAGGTACAATTGGTGTAGGTTTGGGCGGCAATGTTATTGGTTACGTAGGAAAGGTAAATCAAGTAAAGTTCTCGCCAAAAATCTCTTTTGATGCTTTGCCTTGTCATTTTCAAGACATTGATTTGGTGTTGGATTCTACTTCTGCAAAAACCCGTAATGGCATTATTGGACAACCGATTTTGAGTCGCTTTACTATATATATAGACTATATGCGGTCAAAGCTGTATTTGCAACCCAATCATTTTTATAAAAAGGCAATTCGTTTTGATAAAAGTGGTCTAAATTTAATTGCTGTTGGTGCTGACTTAGGGCAATTTTTAGTAAAGGATATTGTGCCGAACTCGCCCGCACATTGGGCTGATTTTCGCAAAAATGATGAGATTGTAAATATCAATTATATTTCCGCTAATTTTTATGGATTACAAGAATTAAATGAATTGTTCAAGAAAAAAGGCAATAAAAGAATGAGAATCGTCATTAAACGATTTGGAAAACGCTACGTAAAATATCTAAGATTGAAAGATTTGATTTAAAAACATCGACCTCCCTAAATCCCTCCAAAGGAGGGACTTCCAAACGTAGCTATGCTATTTTACTGAAAATTAGATAATTCCTTAGTTATTAACGTTCCTATACGTATTTTTGCACTTCTAAAATCTAAAAATTTATTTTATGAGTACAAAATTAAGTGTCAATATAAACAAAATTGCGTTAATTCGCAATTCTCGTGGTGAAAATCAGCCCAATTTGACAAAAGTAGCACAGGATTGTGAGCGTTTTGGTGCGCAAGGAATTACAGTTCATCCAAGACCTGACCAACGACATATTCGTTATGACGATATTGCGCCTTTGATGGCCGTCAATACAACAGAATTTAACATAGAAGGCTATCCTTCGGAAGATTTTATGGCATTGGTTTTGAAAAATCGCCCCGCACAAGCAACACTTGTTCCTGACCCTCCTGGCGTTCTGACTTCAAATGAAGGTTGGAATACCATCAAAGATGCAGCTTTACTGAAAGATGTTATTCAAGAAATGCACGCTAAAAACATTCGTGTTTCTCTTTTTGTTGATCCCGTAGAAAAATATGTAGAAGGAGCTGCCGCAGTTGGTGCAGATAGAATTGAGTTCTATACGGGCAAATATGCGCATGATTTTTTTAAGGATAAAAATAAAGCAATTGCGCCGCATATCAAGGCAGCCGCAGTCGCAAGGGAATGTGGTTTGGGCATCAATGCTGGTCACGATTTGAGTTTGGACAACTTGCGTTTTTACAAAGAGCGCATTGATGGTTTATTGGAAGTTTCGATTGGTCACGCAATTGTTTGTGATGCGCTTTATTTTGGTTTGCAAAATACAATACAAATGTATTTGAATCAGGTGAGGTAAGTAATCAATAAGTCTATAAGTCGTAAAAGTGCTGATTATCAATAGATTACGAAGTTTCACAACCGTGTTTATTTAGACATTACTACTTGAAAATATAAAAAACGCCTAACTTTTGATTGCTCAAAAATTAGGCGTTTTTATATTATTTTCTCTAAAAAAATTAGAAACTTAATGGATCATACGTGAATGCAACATAATACATACCACCGATTTGAGCCAAACCATAACCTTGAGAATAATATTTATTCATTAAGTTAGTTGCACCAACCTTGATAGTTGATTTTACTTTTGGCAAACGGAAAGATACTTGTGCGTCAAGGCTTGTCCAACTTGGCAACATAATATCACCAGCTGTATTTCCTTGCTCGACCCACATTTTATCAGTCCAACGGTAATTAACGTTAAAACCAAGGTTTTTAGTTACTTTTGAGTTTCCAAAACCGATATTGAAACGGTTTTCAGGAGAAATAAAGAAGTTACGACCAACCTGAGCTACTACAGGGTCGCTCATTTTACGTTTGATAAGTTCATTGCCAAAAGCATCTTTTCTAACAACGCCAGCGTTGTCCTTCAAAGTGATTTTACCTATTTGATTCGCATAGTTAGCATTTACAGTAAATCCTTTTACAATTGCTACTTCAAGACCAAGACCTGCGCCCGTTACAAAAATCTCATTGAAATTATTGAAGTTCACTTGGTATGTTTTTGATGTAGCAGGATTCAACACATCAGCACCCGTTCCAGTTGTTGCTTGAATGTAGTTTTGTGTTGCAATAAAATCATTGTAAGTACTGTTGTAATAGAAAGCATCTACGAAAATACGGTTAGCAATCAATGTTTTGTAACCCACTTCCCAAGTTTTGATTTTTTCAGTAGTGAACGCAGCAGGATCTGGCTCATAAGTAACCAAATCAGCAGCGTTTTTAGAAGCACGGTATTTCACAACAGAAGCTTCAGTGTATGCTTTGTTTGTAAATAAACCAGCCGCTTCCAAAGCAGCACGAGAACCACCAACTTCACCAATTTTACCATCAGCTAACAATTGATTCGCAGAAGGGTTACGGAAAGCACTCTGCCAAGAAGCACGAATGTTGTGACCATACACATCTAATGCACCCGAAACACGTGGTGTTAAACCACCATCAAAATATTCATTTTTGTCATAACGTGCGCCAACTGTTGGCTTAAAGCTGATTTTATCAGCAATTTTGATGTTGTAAGAAGCCTGTGCATAAGCACCAACCTCAGCAATTGTAAATTCTTTGCCCGTAGAAGTTGCAGGGAAAATAGTACCTTTTGTTGCCATTTGGTAGTAACGGTAACTTGCACCTGCCACAACTTCAAGATTTTGAGGTAAAAAACGGCTAAAATTGTACATTCCTTCTGCGTGTGTCATAGAAGAATTGTCTTGAAAACTAACACCATTTTGTTTTGCACCTTTCAACGCAACATTGTTATTGGTATTTACCAAAGAGTCACGGTATAGATTGAACAATGCTGAGCCTGGTAAAAATTTAGCTGCATCAGCCGCAGCACGAGCTGCATCAATGCTTGTTCCAGGAACGCTGTATGCCTTACCAAAATCATCGCCCCATTTTGCTGTTGGTTTAGCGATAAGGTTTAGACGATGAGCCAATTGACCAACATTAAAACCAACTGCTTCTTGAGTTGTACGGTAAGCACGAACAAAGAAATCAGGGCTTGAAACTTCCAATTTGAATTGGTTACGGTTGTAATTAGGAAAGTATTCACGGAAACCTGCTGTACGGAAGAAGTTACCAGCTCCATGGTACCAACCCAATGACGCTTCGATTTTGTCAGTGATTTTGTAATGTAAAGCAGCACTTGCACGGTTGTTCCAAACTTTACCAGCATCACCTGTCAAATCAACTTCTTTGTAACCTGTACGAGTAACCGTTTTTCCTTGTAAAGTAGTATAAGGAGAAGTCGCAGGAAATGCAAAAGCACCGCCATTGGTAAAGTCATCACCATAAATGTTCACACCATCATACGCTAAATTTGCATTTGGGTCATTGTTTGGAACATAACCTAATGTAACAGTTTTAGCTGCTGCATCTGTTTTGAAAAAACCTGGACGACCACGGTGAGAACGGTCGCTGTAATCATTCGCTACGAAGTCAGTACCGTCCAAACGTTGAATGTTCGCTTTGAAAGCCAACTTTGGAGTGATTGCCTTTGCATAACGCACTGCAATATCAGTGTAAGGTGTTGGTGCGCTGAAATCATCATTGCCTACATTATTTACACCTACACGAACTTGTGCGCTCAAACCTTGTGTTTGAAAAGGATTTTTTGATTTTGTAAGCATCAAACCTTGTAAGGCATCTGGACCGTACAAAGCAGAAGATGCTCCTGGCAACAACTCAATACTCTGAACATCTAAGTCAGAAATACCAGCTGCATTACCAAAACCGAAACCTAAACCTGGTGAACGGTTATCCATACCATCTGTCAATTGTACAAAACGGTTGTTGTTGTTTGCACCAAAACCACGCAAGTTCACAGACTTAAATGTCAAACTTTGTGTCAAGATGTCCACACCTTTCAAGCCACCCAAGGCATCATAAGGATTCACCGAAGCAGATTGTGCCAACTGACGAGCATTTAGTTTTTCAACTGTAACAGCTGCTTTCACCAATGCTTCTTCTACACGGCTTGCCGAAACGACAACCTCTTCCGCAGAAAGTACTTGTGTAAATAACTTTACCTCCATATTCTCAGCAGCTTCAACTTCTGACATACGGTAGCCAACATAAGAAACCATCAAAATTTGAGGTAGCTTATCTCTAAGGCTGATTGTAAAATTACCATCAATATCCGTTACTGCAATGGCATTTGATGCTTTTGCACGAATCGTTGCACCTGGCAACGGCTCATTGTTTTCGTTATCAATAACTTTTCCTTTGATAACTGTTTGGGCAAAAAGCCCAAGGCTAAGTAATAAAAAAGAACTCAGTGTAAGAATTTTCTTCATCATAACATTTTTAAAATTTGGTTCAAAAAATTTGTTTTATTTAATTTTCATTATTTGAATGTGTGAAATTAGAAATAATATTTTACTTTTGCATCACTTAATGATATATATTTTTTTTCATAAATTTTTAGTTAATTCATTTTAACTAAAGTTAAATTCAAAATAAAAATAAAATCATATACTTTTTTTTAGCATAAACAATTGACAAATAAATATTTATACTTATTTTATTTTAATATTTAAAAATATTTTTGCAATATAAAAATTTAAAAATTTAATTTTCTTTTATGACTTATTCTCCTGTTTCCATTCGTACTGAGCAACGTGTTGCAGAAATTGCTTGGTTTGATGATTTGTGTGGTGGCGACACACAGTACCTCGGACAGCTCGACCCAAAAAGACGTAGCAACTACAAAAACTGTAGTAATATTATGACCGCCGCTGACAAGCTGGGCTATAAAAATATCCTTTTGCCAACGTCTTATGTGGTTGGACAAGAAGTGTTGCCTTTTGCAGCTGCGATGGCTACGCAAACCAAACAAATCAATATGCTTACGGCTATTCGGACAGGTGAAATCCACCCGCCCATGTTGGCTCGTCATCTTTCTACTTTAGACCATATCCTTAAAGGTAGGCTAACCGTCAATATCATCAACTCTGATTTGCCAGGTTTGCGAGAGTCACCTGATTTGCGTTATCAACGTTGTACAGAAGTAATTGAAATTTTGAAACAGGCATGGACACAAGACCGTATTCAATATGATGGAGAAATTTACAAGTTCGATATGCCTGCCAATGCCGCAAAGCCATACCAACAAAATGGAGGACCAATGCTTTATTTTGGTGGAATAGCGGAAGGTTCAAGAGAAGTTTGTGCCAAGTACTGCGATGTATTTTTGATGTGGCCTGAGCCAGAAGAAAATATTTATGCAACAATGCAAGACCTCAGCGCAAGAGCCGCCAAATACGATAGAAAGATTGACTTTGGTTTTAGGGTTCATGTTGTTGTTCGTGAAACAGAAGCTGACGCAAGGGCTTTTACAAGAAAAATGATGTCTAAATTTGATGCACAACAAGCGGCAGCTTTAAAACACAGAACGCAAGATTCTATGTCGGCTGGTGTTTTGCGACAAGATGAGATTCGGAATCGTTTGGCTGATGCTGATGATTTTGTAGAGCCAAATCTTTGGACAGGAATTGGTCGTGCAAGAAGCGGTTGCGGTGCTGCCTTGGTTGGCACGCCTGACCAAATTTTAGAAAAAATAAACCGTTATATGGACATGGGTATGAGGTCATTCATTTTTTCGGGTTATCCTTTGTTAGAAGAATGTAAATTGTTTGGAAAATACGTTTTACCTTATTTACCAAATGCAAAACTATCTGAAATTCAAGGACGTACACCAAAAGAAGAACCTGTAACACCATTGACAACGGGCGATTTGAGGTATATGTAAAAACATCAACAATACATTTTGAATCAACGATTTCACAGCATTGACGCATTGCGTTTTTTTGCGTTTTTTAAAGTTTTTTTGCTTCACATACCGTTGCAAGGAGATGCTATGCCTTGGTTCAAACTTCTCAAAAGAGGTGGTGGTATTGGCGTTGTTTTCTTTTTTGTATTGAGTGGATTTTTGATTACTTATATTTTATCTCAAGAAAAAAACAAGTCTAATCGTTTGGATATTCTCCGTTTTTTAAAGAACAGAGCTTTGCGGATTATGCCTTTATTTTTCTTGGTGGTAATTTTTGCATTGGCATTTCCTGAGCCTTGGGCAAGCAGTTTGGGTTTCAGAATGATAGGAGGAGGTTACGAGCCGCAATGGTGGTCGTCTTTGGCTTTTTTAGAAAATTACCAAATGATTGCGCACGATAATTTTCCTCGAAATACACCTTTGGTCGTATTTTGGTCATTGTGTATTGAAGAACATTTTTATCTACTTTGGTGTTTTATTATTGCTTTTTTGCCGCTGCGTCATTTACCCAAAATATTACTTGCGTTTTGGTTTTCCGCACCGATTTTTAGGCTTTTGTATGCACATTATATTCCAAACAGCACTATTGAAGACAATGATTTGTTCACAAATATTGATTTGTTTGCGGCAGGCGGCTTGCTTGGCTTTTTCGTAGCAACAAAACACGATTGGTTGAGTGAAAAAATCAACGCTTTTGCCGTTATTTATCAGTCTATTTTTATCTTATTTTTGATTGTTGCGGTTATTTTTGAAAAAGAAATAAGTACTTTTTTAGGGCTAACGCACATCCTAAAACTCAATGTTTTTTCTATTTTATTCACCTTACTGATTGCTCTTTTTGTTGTAAAAAATAGCCATTTAAAAATAAATGAACAACATATTTTGAGCCAATTGGGAAAAATGAGTTACGGATTGTACGTTTTTCATTTGATTTTCGTCCATTTATTTTTTCAATATTGTATAAATCACAATATTGTGTTAGACAATCCTTTGTACGTTTTTAGTTTTATGTTGCTTACTTTCGTGGCATCAACAACGTTAAGCTGGCTTTCTTATCACTATTTTGAAATGCCTATTTTGAAATTAAAAAACCTAAAAATATGATAAAAGTTATTCATTACGGGCTTGGCCCAATTGGTTG
This sequence comes from Saprospiraceae bacterium, assembly GCA_043777755.1. GTDB lineage: Bacteria > Bacteroidota > Bacteroidia > Chitinophagales > Saprospiraceae > CANHEE01. Next base: position 17,395 of record JAYWHK010000093.1, on the reverse strand, counting down.
TGCCATGGCTCGATTGGTTGCACAGCGCAACAATTTGCAAATCGTTGGTGCGGTGGATATTGACCCAAACAAAATTGGAAAAGACTTAGGCGAGGTCGCTGGACTTTCCAAAAATATTGGCGTCATTGTTAAATCCTCTCTTGATGAAGTTCTACAAAGTACTGATGCTGAGATAGTTGTACATACTACGGCTTCTTATTTTGACTTGTTTAAAAATCAAATTTTAGACATTGTTTCAAAAAAACTAAACGTGGTTTCTACCGCTGAGGAATTAAGTTTTCCTTGGCATCACCATGCTACCGAAGCTACCGAAATAGACAATGCAGCAAAAGCAAACGGTGTTTCTGTCTTAGCGACAGGTATAAATCCAGGGTTTTTATTGGACAGTTTGCCTTTGAACATTACTGCTTTGAGCCAAAAAGTAGATAAAATAGACCTGCGTAGAGCGCAAAATGCCGCTACTCGTCGTGGTCCTTTTCAGAAAAAAATTGGTGCAGGAATGAGTGTTGCCGAATTTGAGGCAGCTATGGCAAGTGGTCGAATGGGTCATGTTGGTTTGCCAGAAAGTATGGCAATGATTTTTTCTGCTTTTAATAAAAAATTAGTGGAATATAAAGAAAAAATCGAACCTGTTGTCGCAGAAGAACGGATTACAACTGATTTTTTTGACGTTCCGACAGGAAAATGTGTTGGTCTTCATCAATCCGCAGAAGGTATTGACGAAGATGGTAATGTTTTTTGCAAAATGACTTTTTTAGCATATTTGGGCAATCCCGAAGATTGCGATACGCTTCAAATCTTCGGAACACCTAACTTAAAAGTAACACTCGAAGGTACAAATGGCGACATCGGAACAGTGGCAATTACAATAAATGCCGTCAAAAGAGTCGTCGCTGCACCTGCGGGATTAATCACCATGAAAGATATACCTTTGGTGTATTGTGGATAAAATAAAACATAAACGTATGACAATCAAAAAATTAAGCATCGCATTTTTAGTACTTCAAAGTTTGAGCTTTAACCTTTTAGCGCAAAAAGAAGATATTTCTAATGCTTTAAAGAACAACATCAATGATTTGGAAAAAATGTACCTCGAGCTGCATAAAAATCCAGAATTGAGTTTGCAAGAAACACAATCATCAAAGCGAATGTCCGCAGAATTACGTTCAGCTGGCTTGGAAGTTTTTGAAAATTTTGGCGGTGGCGTTGTTGGTATTTTAAAAAATGGCGATGGTCCCAAAATCTTGGTTCGTGCTGACATGGACGCTTTGCCAGTCAAAGAAGAAACTGGGCTACCCTACTCCAGCACAAAAAAAATGAAAGATGCCGCTGGTAAAGAAGTTGATGTTATGCACGCTTGCGGTCATGATATGCACATGACCGTTTTTGCTGGTGTGGCAAAAACGATGGCTGCATTGAAAAAAAATTGGAAAGGAACAATCATTTTTGTAGGACAACCAGCAGAGGAAATCGTCGTTGGGGCAAAAGCGATGATGGACAATGGCTTGTACGCTAAATTTGGTCGTCCAGATTATTGTTTGGGATTGCACGTTAGTTCGAGTTTGCCCGCTGGTCAAATCGGCTACTGTCCAGAGTACATGATGGCGAATGTCAATTCGGTGAACATTACTGTTTTGGGTGAAGGTGGTCATGGAGCCTATCCACATTTGACAAAAGACCCCGTAGTCATTGCTTCTCGCTTAGTGCTTGATTTACAGACGATTGTGAGTCGGGAAATCTCTGCGATTGAGCCAGCTGTTATTACGGTTGGAACAATCCACGGTGGTACAAAACGCAACATTGTACCAAATGAAGTGAACTTAGAATTGACCGTTAGAACGTATTCCGAAGCAACCAAACAAGCTGTTTTGGAAAAAATAAAAACAAAAGCAAAAGCAGCTGCGATGTCAGCTGGCTTGCCAGAATCAAAATATCCAATTGTTTTTATTACTCCAGAAGAATCTCCAGCGGTCTATAACAACCCAGAATTGACCAACAAAACAGTTGAATTTTTCAAACAAAGTATTGGCAATCAAAATGTTGTAAAAGTTCCACCAGTCATGGTAAGTGAGGATTTTGGTCGTTTTGGCGATGACGTTACGCCTAAAATTCCAGTATTTTTGTATTGGTTGGGTTCTGTAGATCCGAAACGCATCGAGCAGTTCAAAGCCGAGAATAGAACACTTCCAACGTTACATTCTTCTACGTATTATCCTTTGCCTCGTCCGACCATCGAAACAGGTGTAACGACCATGTGTAGCGGATTGATGGGTTTGATGAAAAATTAGGTATCTAAGTTTTTTATACAAAAAATACTAACTTTGCTACATGGAACATCAAAACATACAGCCGCATGATGATTTTTTCAAAGTCGCTTTTTCAAGATTTGATGTAGTACGTGATTATATACAACATTTTTTTGATTCAAAAATTGTAAAAAATATTGATTTCCAATCACTTACAATAGCAAATACATCATATATTACAGCAGACTTAGAAGAGTATTTTGCCGACATCGTCTGGGAGTGTCAATATGGTACGAATAAAACGCCTATCAAAGCAGCATTTATTTTTGAACATAAAAGCTATGTTCCAAAATATCCACATCTGCAATTGATGCGCTATATGCTTGAATTTTGGCAGGATTGTGAAAAAAATAAACAACCATTAACTCCTCTTATTCCAATTATTGTGTACCACAATAAAAAGGACAAACATTGGAAATATAAACCCTTTTCAGCTTATTTCAAAGGTATTGATTCATCATTGCTCCCTTATATTCCGAGTTTTGATTACCAACTGACCGACTTAACAACAATGAGTCCTGAAGAAATTTTAGCAATGCAAACAGGCTTGTTACACAACGCTTTGCTAACACTACAATTTGGCTCAAAAGAAAAATATGTTCTCGAAAACCTCGAAACCTTAATAATAAACGCTAAAAATACAGCTAACGACGAGTATTTGCATACTTTTTTTTACGCACAACTTGTATATGTCCTAAAAAACAACGATATTAGCCCTAAAAAAATAAGCACCATCATTAATAATTTTAAAAACACCATAGATATGAATACTTATGATATGTTAAAAGAAGAACTTTTTGAAGAAGGCTTTGAAAAAGGTATTGAAAAAGGTATCGAAAAAGGTCGAACAGAAGGAATCGAACAGGGAGCTTCTTTAAAAGAGAAAGAGTTTGCTTGCTCTTTGATTATCTCTACTGATTTTGACAATGCCAAAATAGCTTTATTGGTTGGCGTTTCTATTGAGTACGTGAATACGTTACGCCACGGATTTAAGTATTTAAACTGTGTGTTCAAACAATCACAAAACGGCGACTATTTTCGTCTAAGGCTTCTATATGAATCTCAATGATGTCTTCTGGTAAAAATTCCAAAACGACATCAGGCCATTCAATAAAAGTATAATGTGCATCATAAAGAAAATCTTCAATGCCAATGTCAAGTGCTTCTTGTGCATTTTTCAAACGGTACAAATCCAAATGACGAATTAAACCTTTTTGACCATTTTTTTCATAATTATATTCATTGACTAAAGAAAAAGTAGGACTCGACGTATGACTTTCTACACCCATAGCTTTGCAAAAAGCATTGGTAAAAGTCGTTTTTCCTGCGCCCATCGGTGCATTAAGGATAATTTTTTTTCTACCTTCGGCAAAATCTAATAAGGCATTGACAACCTTTTTTAGGTCGTTCTGATGATGAATTGTTATTTCCATGCCGCAAAGTTCGCTTTTTTTTTAATTTTTTTAAAAAAGTTATTCAAAAATTAGGCTAAAATTAGCTTTTATTCTAATTTAGCTTAATTTTTCACAAAATCAACTTCATGGAACAAGGAGAATCCGTCCTGATTGCTGGCGGAACAGGACTTATTGGAGATAGGCTTTGCCAAATCTTAACTCAAAACGGCTATCGTGTAATGCTTTTAAGCCGTAAAAAACATAAAAATGGCAACATTCCAGTCTATGAATGGAATGTCGAACAAGGAACAATTGATGAAAATGCCATCTTAAGAGCCGATTACATCATCAATCTCGCTGGTGCAGGCATTGCTGACAAACGCTGGTCGGAAGAACGCAAAAAGCACATCATAGAAAGCCGTACACAAAGTGCCGCTTTACTTTTTGACACCTGCAAACGCCTTAATCATTTTCCAAAAGCCTACCTCTCCGCTTCCGCAATTGGTTATTATGGTGACAGAGGAAACGAGATTTTAGATGAAGAAGATGAAGCAGGCAAAGGCTTTTTGAGCGAAAGTTGTACTGCCTGGGAAAATGCTGCACAGATTTTTTCTAACGAAAATATCAGAACTGTAATATACCGTATTGGCATTGTGCTTTCTACGCAAGGTGGAGCATTGGTCGAAACAATAAAACCTATGCGCTTTGGTTTGTGTAGCTATTTTGGAAATGGACGACAATATTTTAGCTGGATTCATATTGACGATATTTGCAATATGATACTTCGTGGACTCGAAGATGATGACATGACTGGCACATTCAATGCCGTTGCACCAAATCCTTCTTCCAACAAAGAATTTAGCAAAACATTGAGAAAATGCTATCCCAAATTTACGATTTTAGCACCCGTTCCGACATTTATGATGCGTTTGATTATGGGCGAAATGGCGGATATTGTACTTACCTCCTCCATCGTTTCTTCTGCAAAAATAGAACAACAAGGCTTCGTATTTCAATATCCTGTTTTAGAAATGGCGTTTAATGATGTGTTGTTTAGAGAAATATGATGCTTTTAGTTTAAAAATAAAAAAAAGAATTTACTTTTGCTTTTATAAAATTCAATTTATGTATATCAAAGAAATTACCATAAAAAATATTCGCTCCATTGATTCTTTGGAAATGACTTTTCCGAAGGCGGTAGGTTGGCACGTTTTGATTGGTGATAATGGAAGTGGTAAGTCAAGTGTGCTGAAAGGAATTGTGATGTCAATGATACCTGTAACCAACGTACATTATAATAAATTACAAAGAAAACAAGGCGAAGAATCTCTTTTTAGACTTGTTATGTATAAGTACCAAGAAGAATTTGCATCTTTTATGATTCACAATGATGGTCGTTTAGTAATGGGAACTCCTTTTGACACCAATAAAAAAGAGTTGGTTTTAGAAAAGTCAAAAGTAAAAGTATTCATCGTAGGTTTTGGTCCATTTCGCCGTTTTAATCAAAAAGAAAATGGAAATTCAGATAGTCCGATTATAGAAAACTTCCGTTCCCTTTTTGATGACAATGCCAACTTGACAGAATCTCTCTCTTGGCTACAAAATCTTGATTATCAACGCTTAGAAGGAAATCAACAAGCTGGGAAAATATTGGATTATCTACGTGATTTGATGAATCAAGGTGATTTATTGCAAAATGGAATTACTCTAAAAACAATAAATTCAAAAGGTGTATTTTTCCAAGACGAGCAAGATAATGAAATCAACATCAAAGAAATGAGTGATGGTTATCAGTCTATTTTAAGTTTGACTTTTGAGTTGATTCGCCAATTGATCAAGACTTTTGATCCTGACGAAGTATTTAAAAATTTTGCAAAAAGAGAATATTCAATTGCCTCAGAAGGTATTGTATTGATAGACGAAATTGACGCTCATTTACATCCAACTTGGCAAGTTCGGATAGGACAATGGTTCACAAAATATTTCCCTAATATACAATTTATTGTTACCACGCATAGCCCGTTGGTTTGTCGTGCTTGTGAAAATGGAACTATTTGGCGATTGGCTACTCCAAACAGCGATGAAACTTCTGGTGAAATTACTGGTATAGAAAAAGATAGATTGGTGTTCGGTAACATTTTAGATGCTTATGGAACGGAGGTTTTTGGACAAAATGTAGTGCGTTCTGAAAAATCTGAGCAAAAACTCAATCGTTTGGGAAAACTTAATATTAAATCTGCTTTAGGAAAACTCAGTATAGAAGAACAAAACGAAAAACTTCAACTTCAAAAAATACTATCAACCGATGCTCCAACTGGCTTCTAATCAAAACCTTTCTGACGAAACGGTAAAAAAATTGGCTGATTTACAATCCTTGATTGATAAAAAAACTTCTTTTACTGCAAAGGCAAAAAAAGCAAAATCTCTTTGGAAATCTAAACCTAAAAAAGAATTTTCAGAAGTAAAAGAAAAACTACTAAAACTTTGCGTTTCAGTAGAGATTTGTAATTATTGCGAACAAAATGAAGCCAACGATATTGAACACATTGACCCAAAATCTTTTTTCCCAGAATCAACTTTCAAATGGGAAAACTATCTTTTAGCTTGCAAACAATGTAATTCTGCTTATAAATTAGACAAATGTTTTGTGCTTGATGGTATAGGAAACCTTCATTTGACTACTCGTGGACAAGAACCGTCTTTCAAGATCAATGCGCTAATCAATGCCAGAACGGAAAATCCATGCGATTTTATGATTTTGAATATGCAAGATTTTACTTTTGAAATTTTGGACGATTTAACAACTAACAATCTACATAAAGCTGAAAAAACCATACAAATTTTAGCCTTAAACGAAAGAGCTACACTCAAACATGGGCGTAAAAACATAAGTACCTACATTTACCAACGATTGGATTTGTTGGTAAAAATTCACAGTGCAACTTCTACACAAGAAATCGAAGTACTTCTTACACCACATGACAATTATTTAAACAAAACACTAACGTTGCAAGATCAAAAAGACCTAATCAAAAACGGTTTTAAAAATGATATTCTCACACAAGCACATCAATCAGTGTGGTACGCTATAAAAATGGTAGAAAGCAAAGTCAATACAAAATGGCAAGCAATTTTTACAGCATTACCAGAGATTGCAAATTGGTAATTCATGACATTTTTATTTACTGATAACTTTCAACGTATTTTTTACAATTTTTGCTTTTTTCTTTGCTTCCACTAACGTATCGGCAGTCACTGTGACGTGACCCATTTTGCGAAAAGGTTTGGTTGTTTTTTTTCCATACAAATGAATAAAAACACCTTCCATTGCCAAGCATTTTTCGATGCCTTCGTAATGAACAATGCCACTGTAACCTTCTTCGCCCAACAAATTTAGCATGACAGAAGGCGTAGTCGTTTTGCTACTTCCTAAGGGCAAATTCAAAACGGCTCGCAAATGTTGTTGGAATTGAGAAGTTTGGCAAGCATCTATTGTGTGGTGTCCGCTGTTGTGTGGACGAGGAGCTACTTCATTGATTAACAGCCGATTGTCTTTTGTCAAAAATATTTCAACCGCCAAAAGTCCGCACAAATCAAAGGCTTCTATGGTTTTTACTGCTAAAATTTCGGCTTCCGCTGCCAACAAACGATTGATGTCGGCTGGCGCAAAAAGGTATTCTACAAGGTTTGCAACGGGATTAAATTCCATTTCGACAACATCATAGACACTTATTTCTCCACGTTCATTGCGGGCAACAACAACCGCCAATTCTTTTTCAATTTCTACCAAATCTTCTACCAATGATGCGCCCGAAAGCAATTTATACTCCAAATCTGCAAGTGTTTTTATGACAGAAACACCTTTGCCGTCGTAGCCCGCTTCTCTTGTTTTTTGAACAAAAGGCAATTTTATTTGCTGTTTTTTGACCGCTTCTCGAATTGCGTTTTCGTCGTCAAACAACGCAAAATTTGATGTTGGCAAACGGTGTTCTATGTAAAATAGTTTTTGCAAACCTTTATCTTTGATAATATTCAATTGCGCAGGCGCAGGATGAATTTTTTTACCTTCTTTTTCCAAGCGGTGCAACGCTGCTGTATTGACATTTTCTATCTCAATCGTAATCACATCTACTTGACTACCAATACGATACACATCGTCATAGTTTTTAAAATCGCCTTTAAAAAATTGCTCGCACAATTTTCCAGCTGGAAAATTTTCATCTTCATCTAAAATATAGATTGGAATATCCAAAGGCGCAGCGGCAATGCAAAGCATTTTACCCAACTGTCCACCACCTAAAATTGCTAATTTTTGCATCATTTTTATTTATTTTACAAAATTACGCCTTTTACGCAAAACAAGTGTTTTTTAGGGAATTTTATTTTTTTGAAAAAATCTAAACTTTTGGGAACAAAAGTGAATTCCCTTTTGTTTCTCTTATGTGTTGATAAAATATAGCGAAAAATATCAACCATTTTCATTAAAAAATTACGTTTGAAGGTCAAAACCTCGATGTAACGAAATGAATTTTTTTACATTTTTAAAAAATATAGAATTATGAAAGCATTATTTATTAACGACAACATGATGTCACAAAAAAATCAGATAGGCAGATTCGCTTCGCCTATAGGATTGATTTGTGTAGAATGGAGTGCCACTCGTTTTACAATGTAACGCTCGACAATTCGCCCGCCTTAGCGCACGCAGTTGTCATTCAAAGCAACTGCAAACGTGCGATAATACACGCTTATTTTTAGTTTTTATCCTTCTTTGTAGTTGTTTTTCGTCCAATTTTATTTAAAATGTCTTTTCAAGAAAGACTTTCAACGAAAAACACTATGTTTTATTTAATTTTTATATACTTTATTATTATTATCTATTGTTTTCATCGTGCAAGCATAGATAATATCGGTCTTGTGCCTTTGCCAAACGGCAGAGAGCGACTTGCTATTGTGAATGATTTGATTCACTCTAATTTCTCATATCCCGCTTATACTTCTGATAAAAAACAATCTTTTGCGATTCATATTTTTGAAAGCTATGATTACATCTGTATTCAAGGAGGTATTTCGGCTGATTTTGTACAAAATCTACTCAGAAAAATAGCAATAAACGAGCATTTTTGCAGACTTTGGATAGAAAACTATAAGAATAGCGGCGTTTATTCTGATGTTTTGTCTGTTTTTTATTGGTATGAAAGCAAGGCTGTTCGCAACATTAAAGATTGGGCAATTGGAAACAAATCATTGCCTGTTTTGGAAGATTATTTTTCCGATTTGATTCCTTTTTTGTTTGAAAAATACGAAGTTCCTTTGCCTTTGCGCAACGTATGGCGTTATTGGGATTTTTACGAAGAAAAAGAATTGTCTATCAAAGTTGGCTTTACGGAAAAGAGTATCGAACAATTGACATTGAGCGATTTGGTTATTTTTAACTGGTATTTTGCGGTAGCGCAAGGAGAAAATTTGCGTAAAAATGCTTATTTGCCTTTTGAAATGTCTAAAAACGCTTTGTATTATTTTTACAGCACACCAAAAGACTACAGTTTGATGCAGGCATTTCGTTGGTCAAAAACCAAAGGAATGGGCGCAAATGATGCAGTTGCAAAATTGATGGCGGCAGAACTTCCCTACTTTAACGAAAACGAAAAAGTAGTCGAAGAAATCACTTATTTGTTGATGCGTTCTGGTGATTTTGACGAAAAGGAAGCTCGAAAAGCGGTTCGTTTTTTGAAAGTGACGATTTTAGGCGATTATTGCCACGAGTACGACGAAGACAATTATTTTCTGAGTTACTTGTTGCCTTATCTTTCTTTGAAAGGAAAAAATGTTGCATCTGTCTTGCGCTATAAAGAGTTGGTACTAAAACAAATGCCAAAATTGAACAATTTTATACCTATTCACGACATTTCTTGGCGAGATTTTTTGACGAAACGCAGCAAGCTAACATTTGATTTTTTCAATAACATTATTTTCATGACACCTTTGGAAAGTGCTTTGGATAAGTCAGTTTTGATATGGAACATCAGCATTGGTACGCAGGAAAATGTTGTTTCATCTTTGAAACTTTCTACCAATGCAAGCATGGATCAGTCTTTGGATTTTCGGATTGCCTTGATGATGACTTTGAAAGAAGTATCATTGCCGAGCTATCCTGCCTTGCCGAATGTTCCAGATATTTTTTATTATAAAAATAATTTGGAGCAAGAATTTGAGGTCGTTCGATTGCAAAATTACTTAGAATTGTACAGAGAAGGTCGGATTTTAGACCATTGTGTTGCTGATTACGATACCGAATGTTTGAAAGGAACATCTTCTATTTGGTCTTTGCGGCAGGTAGAAAAAGACGGTACTCTAAGAAACCGAATTACCGTAGAATGGTGTACTGAAAACAAATGTCTTAACCAAGCACAAGGTTTTCAAAATGCAGACCCTGAGCCTTACGAACACGAAGTCATCGACGCATGGCAATATTTTATACACAACCCTTCGGAAAACCTCAACCCGAAAAAAATGCAGGGACTGTCAGAGATGGCAGTCCCTGCCTAAGTTTTGGGCAAAAAAAATCCGCACTATTGTTGCGGTTGAAACAAACAAAGTGCGGATTAAGTTTGGCGAATGAAGTTGGGACGTCATTCAGCCCTGAGAATCTTATTTTTGGAAATGTTCAGGATTTACAATCTGCCCGAAAGTCGGTGCTGAAAAGTCTGTAGAGTTGGGACGGTTACGTACTCCTCTGTAAATCAATGTGCAAATATATGCTAAAAAAAACGATATATGCAAGTTTTTTATACTATTTAAATAGAATAAAATTTTTAGACTTCTAAAAAATGAAAAAGTCACAAATGTTTAATCTTTACTAAACAATTGATTGGCTGTAATTTCTAAATCAGGAATGGCAGGCGCAGCAGAACAAATGTCCTCTCCTTTACAAATCGTAACACTTGTTGGAGAATGATACACATAAACCATGTTGAATTTAGGAAAAATATGCCACAAAACTTTCATTCCAGCTTCAAAATATTCTTCTATTTTTTGATTTCTTAAAACTTTTCTTATAAACCTTACTAATTACTGAAAAAAATATATCTTTGCGTTAGTAATTTCATATAAGATATTTTGGAATAAAAAAGTCAATGGCAGATATTATTCAGTTATTACCCGATTCGATAGCCAATCAGATAGCGGCTGGTGAGGTGGTTCAGCGTCCTGCTTCGGCAGTAAAAGAGTTGTTGGAAAACGCTATTGATGCTGGTGCGACCAAAATTCAGTTGATTCTGAAAGATGCTGGACGCACTTTAATTCAAGTGATTGACAACGGCGTTGGTATGTCCGAAACCGATGCTCGAATGTGTTTTGAACGTCATGCAACGTCAAAAATTCGTCGGGCAGAAGATTTATTCGAGCTTCGGACGATGGGTTTTCGTGGCGAAGCGTTGGCATCTATTGCTGCCGTAGCGCAAGTGGAAATGAAAACGAGAAAAGCCAACCAAGAAGTAGGCACTCGAATCGTCATTGAAGGCTCCGTTTTGATTACGCAAGAAGGCGAAAGTTGTCCCGTAGGCACTAATTTTTCGATAAAAAACCTCTTTTTCAATATTCCCGCACGTCGTAACTTCCTCAAAGACAACAAAGTAGAGATGAAACACATCACCGACGAGTTTCATCATGTTGCGCTTGCCAATCCCGATGTACATTTTATTTTGAACCATAACAATGTAGAATTGTATCACTTGGTTTCGGGTAATTTGAAACAACGTATTATAGGTGTTTTTGGTCAAAATCATAGTAAAAACCTCATTCCTGTTCACGAAGAAACTGATGTTGTTAGCTTCAAAGGTTTTGTAGGAAAACCAGAATTTGCGAAGAAATCTCGTGGCGAACAACTTTTTTTCATTAATAATCGTTTTATTAAAAGTAGTTATTTGCACCATGCCGTTATGAACGCTTACGAAGATGTCATGGCAAAAGATGCTTTTCCTTTTTATGTTTTGATGATGGAAATTGATCCATCGCACATTGATGTAAATGTTCATCCTACGAAAACAGAAATAAAATTTGATGACGAGAAAGTCGTCTATAATTACTTGAAAGTAGCGGTTCGTCATTCGCTCGGACAATACAGCGTAACGCCAATGTTGGATTTTGAAAACGACAACTCGTTTATGCAAAATATACCAACAGTGGCAACTTCAAACGACGATGAAATGTACGAAACATTGCCAAGTCGGGCTTCTGGCACTGGTGATTATCAAAATACAGCTCAAAGTTCAAACCGAAACAATGACAGCGGCTTGATTACTGGAAATACCGTTAATTTCAAATCACCAGAAAAGTTAGGTTCAAGCAATCTGAGAAATTGGCAAGAATTGTATGCTGGTCTGGACGAAGAATTTAGTGAAGACGCTGATGGCAACGAAATGGTTACGATTCCAAGTAAATGGGACAGCGAAGCCGCCATTAATGACGACAATCGTAGTTTTTCAGAGCAACAAAAAGACCCGTATCAGATTCACAATACGTATATTCTAAATCCGACCCGTACAGGTTATATGTTGATTGACCAACAAGCATCGCACGAAAGGATTTTGTATGAAAAATATTTGCATCAATTAGAAGAACAAAAGCTGACAACGCAAACGGAACTTTTTCCAAAAACGGTAACACTTCCGCCAGCAGATGCTGAAATAATGAAAGAACTTATTGGAGAAGTCAATCATTTGGGCTTTGATATTCAAGAATTTGGTCAAAATACTTTCGTTATTCACGGAAAACCTGCCGAACTCAAAGAATGGAACGAAAAAGATATTGTCGAAACGCTTTTGGAGCAATACAAGTCTAATCTTGATTTGCATTTGGACATTAGAGAAAATATCGCTCGAAGTATGGCTCGAAGTGCTGCTATAAAACGTGGTAATTCCTTGACCATCAGAGAAATGCGAGAACTCATTGACCAACTTTTTACTTGTGAAATGCCTTACAGTAGCCCTTATGGAACGCTCTGTTTTGTAAAATATGAATTGGAGGAAATAAAAAAGGGATTTAGTGGAAAGTGAGAAAGTAAGAAAGTGGGAAAGTAAGAGAGTGGGAAAGTAGGAAAGTAGTTTTAGGATTTTGAATTTATGTAAAATATTGAATACCAAGTGTTTGCAATATCTTTGAGAGCTAATAACCAATATCCTTTTTGAAACCACATTGTTCACACAACATTGATTAACAGCGCAATTATTAATTATTATGATGCCTTTAACACCAGTTGTTCGCAACTTATTGATTATCAACGTTATTATGTTTGTGGCTTCGATGGCGATGCCGCAACTGCAACGACTACTGATGCTCTATCCAGTAATGTCCGAGTATTTTAAACCTTTTCAGTTGGTGACGAGTTTTTTTATGCACGCTAATTTATTACATATTGCTTTTAATATGTTGACACTCGCAAGTATTGGTTCGATGTTGGAAATGGTTTGGAGAGAGGAACGTTTTTTATTTTATTACCTTTTTTGTGGTGTTGGTGCAAGTTTGATTCATCTTGCAATACAATATTATCAATACCAAAATTTATTAGGCGAAGGACTAACTGATATTGTAGCTATAAATCAATTTGGACCAGCACTTGGGGCTTCGGGAGCAATTTTTGGATTAGTCGCAGCGGTAGGATTTCTATATCCAGAAACAGAATTTGGTATGTTTCTTATACCAATTCGGTTCAAAGGAAAATACTGGATTCCGATACTTTTAGTGTATGAATATACGCTCGGACGAGCAAATTTTGCAAATGATAATATCGGGCATTTTGCTCATTTAGGTGGAGCTGTTGCGGGTATTTTACTTTTGGTTTATTGGAACAGAAACTCAATTTTAAAAAAATAAGACAATTAAAAAATATAGCTTATGTTCACCTCTATTTGGGACGATATAAAACGAGAATACGAATATGGCAATATGGTCACACGCATCATTATTGTGAATATTGCCGTATTTATTTTTTTGATTTTGGTAAAAGCCATACTTTTTATAGTTTATAAAACAGCAGAAGAGCCTTATTCTGATACTTTTTTATCATTTTTCAAAATTAGCTCTGGTTGGTGGCACAACGTCACCCATCCTTGGGTCCTAATTACAAATATGTTCTCGCATGAAGATTTTTGGCATATCCTATGGAATATGTTAATTTTTTATGCTTTTGGACGTATTGTTGGTGACTTAATAGGTGACAGACATATTTTACCTTTATACTTATATGGTGGTTTAATAGGAGGCATTGCTTTTTTCATCAGTTATGTTTATCTAAATCGCTACGAATCCTTTGCTTTGGGCGCATCTGCAAGCGTAACAGCAACCGTTGTGGCGGCTGGCATTCTTGCCCCTAATTATTTGATGCGTTTGATTTTGTTGGGCAACGTAGAACTAAAATACATCGTATTGGTTTTTTTAGTGATAGATATGGCAGCAATCGGGAATGACAGCAACACAGGTGGTCATTTTGCGCACTTGGGCGGCGCATTTATGGGCTATTTGTATGTTCGTCGCTTACAAGACGGTAATGATTTGAGCGAACCTATCAATAATATTTTAGATGGTATTATTAATATTTGGAAAAAAATCCGTGGCGAGCATCGTCCAAAACCAACAGTAGGATACCGAAACAAAGAAAAAGTAAGTACCGCTTCCACTACTACTGACCGCAACCAAAATAGACCTTCTCAAAGTCGCAATAAAGGTATAAATCAAGAGCAAATTGATGTTATTTTAGATAAAATAAAACAATCTGGCTATGATAGCCTTTCCCAAGAAGAAAAAGAAACGCTTTTTAAAGCAAGTAAAGATTAAAAAATATGACACAACAGCACATAGACAATCTGCGAGCAGCATTACAATTTTCTCCCGAAAATGTAATGCTAAGACAATTATTGGCTGAGGCTCTTTTTAACTTGGCTCAATACGATAATGCAGAATTAGAATACAAAGAAGCTATCAAAATTCAATCTTCAGAAGAATTAAAATTTGGGCTTTCAAAAACTTATTATCAAGTAAAAAAATACAGTGCCGCAAAATTTTTATTGGACGAAGTGTTGGAGAAAAAACCTACATATCCTCCCTACAATTTGCTCAATGCTAAGATTTGTTTGGCGATGGATAAGTTAAAAGATGCTAAAGAACAATATGATTTAGCCAAAAGCCAAGATAAAAGTCTTACTGATGATGGTTTTGAAGAGCAGCTTAATCAAAAAATTAAAGATAGTGGTACTGCCCTCAGCAACACAGACGACTTTGATTTAGACGCATTATTTAGCAGCGACATTGAAAAACCCGTGATAAAATTTGATGCTGTTGGAGGAATGGCACAAGTTAAAGAAGAAATTGCGCTTAAAGTAATTCATCCCATCAAAAACCCTGAAATTTATAAAGCATTTGGCAAACCCATAGGAGGAGGTATTTTACTTTATGGCCCTCCTGGTTGTGGTAAAACCCTTATGGCAAGAGCTACCGCAGGCGAAATCAATGCGAATTTCATAGTCGTTGGTGTTAATGATATTTTAGATATGTGGATTGGAAGTAGTGAAAAAAACTTGCACCAATATTTTGACAATGCTCGTCAAAACAAACCATGTGTGATTTTTTTTGATGAAATAGATGCCCTTGCTGCCAGCAGAAATGATATGCGTAACAATGCAGGACGGTCTGTTATCAACCAATTTTTAGCAGAATTAGATGGTATTCATTCATCAAATGAAGGTGTGTTGGTTTTAGGAGCAACAAATTCGCCTTGGTATTTAGATGCCGCATTTCGTCGCCCAGGTCGATTTGACCGTATCATATTTGTTTCTCCGCCTGATTACGCTGCTCGTTTGGAAATTTTAAATATTTTATTAAAAAATAAACCAACCGAATTAATTGATTATCCTTCATTGGCAAAAATAACAGAAGAATTTTCTGGCGCAGACTTAAAAGCTGTTGTGGACAGAGCTATTGAAAGTAAAATCCCTGAAAGTATTCGTCAAGGGAAAGTCATTCCTATTGGCATGAATGATTTAAAAAATGCTGTAAAACTGGTTAGCCCAAGTACCAAAGAATGGTTCTCAACCGCTAAAAACTACGCCCTTTACTCCAATGAAGGCGGTGTTTATGACGATATTTTAAAATATTTGAAAATGGTAAAATAAAAATATGAACGAGCAATATAACTTTCATATCAAAAGAGGTAAAGCACTTCTTGATGTCAATAGAAATGAACAAGCCTTAGAGGAATTTTCCAAAGCACTGACTTTTGATTCCGAAGGTATTGATGCTTTGGCAATGTTGAGTATGACCCAATTGAACCTAAAAAAATGGGAAATTGCCTTAGAAAACATTCATCATTTGATAGGAAAACATCCATCATTTGCATTTGGTCATTACCTTTTAGCACACTATTATTTACACAAAGAAGCAAAATATACAGCAGCAGAAAAAGCAATTTTAGAAGCCATTAGATTAGATTCATTTGATGCAGACTATTTTGGCTTATATGCCTCTATTTTTTTAGCTGAAAAAAAATGGGAAAAAGCACTTTTATTGGCAAATCAAGGATTGATTGTTGATGCTGAAAGTACAGATTGCCTTAATGCAAGAGCAACAGCATTGAACAAATTGAATCGAGCAACAGAAATGGATCAAACTGTTGATAAACTACTCGAACTAAACCCAAATGATGCTTACTCTCATGCTAATGTTGGCTGGTCAAAATTAGAACAGAACGACCATGTCGGTGCAAGAGAACACTTCAAAGAAGCATTGAGAGTAAATCCGAATTTAGGAACAGCTCGTGAAGGTTTATTGGAATCCATTAAAGCTAAAAATTTACTTTACAGGCTTTTCCTAAAACATCAACTTTGGCTTGGCAATCTTCAAAAATTTGCAATGATTGGAGTTTTAATTGCTTTTATGATGTTTAGGGTGTACCTTTCAGAACAAGAGAATATCTGGGCAAATATTCTTTTTTATGCTTTGGTAGCTTTTGTTTTGTTATCTTGGATTATGACACCGCTTTCCAACCTCTTGCTAAGGCTTGACCCGATGGGAAAAATCTTACTCAATAAAAAAGAGATTATGATTTCTAATTTGGCTGGCCGTGGCTTATTGGCAACCATTCTCTCCGCAGGTTTATACTTTTTTATAGACGACAGACTGGAAAAATCGTCATGGTTAATCATTGCTCAAATTTCATTTGGTTTGACCATTGTTTGGACAAGGTATTTAGAAAGCAATGCTCCAACAAAAAACATCAAACACAGTTTGGCAATTGCCTTTTTTACCATTACAGGCTTAATGGCATACCTTTATGCTTTCAATACGGATTATGATTTTGCAGCGATAGGTATTACCTATTTTTTCAATGGATTCATTGCCTATACTTGGTTGTATTCATTTATTGCAAAAGAATAATAGCGTCCTTGATGCTCACAAAAACCGCCATTTGAGGAATCGAATGGCGGCTTTTTGTAAAGGATATATTTAGAGATGAATTTATTCTTTCAAAACGACCACTTTTCCACTTTGTCGTATTTTGTCGTCTAAAACCAATTGCCATAAGTAAATGCCATTTTGGAGGTTGGAAATGTCAAAGCGGTATTCATCGTGGTTGGGCAATAAGGGATAGGTGGCGATTGGGCGACCTTGTAGGTCGGAGATTATGTATTTTCCTTTTTGATA
>JAYWHK010000092.1:0-11602 GCA_043777755.1 Saprospiraceae bacterium | reverse complement strand
GTTATCCGTTCTGTTATCGATACCCTTCGTAAAAGAGGTGTAGAGGTACTTCCATGCCTAACTCAAATCATCAAAATACAACCTGTGTAGTTACAAATTTTTTAAAAATGTTCTGTTTTTAGAAAACTGGAACATCGAGTAATACTACAGTTAATTCTTATACAACTTATAAAAGTCATTTGATAAAAGCATTGGCTCTTGCACGACAACTTAAAAAAGAGAATTACTCTACCGAAGGTAGTCGCAATTTTATCGCCAATTTGGAGGAAAATTTAGAAAGCCTTGCTTGGAAAGCAACGATTAGCGTTTCAAAACCTTCGTATATGAAAAATGAACCCATCGCCTATACGCTAAAAATTAAAAATACAGGTAAAATAAGTAAAAAACTGACCGCAATAGATTGTGACAAACAACCTAAAATTCAATTTATCTTAGTAAAAGATGGTCACGATTTGAATGAAAATTCAAACAATACCTATTCATTTTGTCAAACCATAGAGCCACCAAGATGTCCTAAAAGTGAATTGATTTTTAAACCAAATGAAGAAAAAATATACAAAGGGACACTTGATAATATTGCTTTTTATGGTGGACTAAAAGGTACAATTAAATTTATACAAACTGGTACTTTTTGGCTTGAGGTAAATGTTTTTGACCACAGTCAATTTTCTGATTTGGTAGAATTAGGAGAGTATTCTCCAACTTGTAAGTTTCAGATTGAGTAAAAACTTAGAGAACAATGGTAGTATTCTAATCAACCCTAAAAATCTATCCGCTTCAAAAACACTTCCGCTTGTGGAATATTTTCTGGCGTACCGACATCAAGCCAATTCGCATCGTGAACATAAGCCTTTATGATTTCTGTTTCGGCAACTTTTAAGAAAAAATCAACATTGCTAAAAACGTCTTTGTCAGCTGGCATAAAATCAAAAATTCGAGGTTCTAAGATTTGGAAAGAGCTAAATGCCAACATCGTCAAAGCATCTTCCGTTTCCCGAGCTGTTTTGATTTGTTCTGTTTTTACATTTTTCCAGCCACACAATTCCATTTTTTTATTGAATAAAAAATAACGGGACGTTTTTCTATCTTGTACTGCCAATGTAGCAATCGCTTTGTTTTCTAAATGTTTTTTTTGCAAATTAAAAATATTGATGTCGCATAAAATATCAGTATTGCAAAGTAAAAAAGGCTGTCCATCGTCAAAAAAATGTTGGGCTTTTTTTAGTCCACCGCCAGTTTCCAAAACCTTTTCCTTTTCATCAGAAATTACGATATTTATACCAAAATTATTATTTTTTTCTAAAAAAAACTCAATTTGCTCTGCCATATAATGCACATTGATGATGATGTCCTTGATGTCAAAATGAATCAAACGACGAATGACCAATTCTAATAAAGGCACTCCATTGATGGGTACTAATGCTTTGGGAATATTATTTGTCAGAGGTTTCATTCGAGTACCTAAGCCCGCAGCGAAAATCATTGCTTTCATTTTTTTGATTTAAAGATTAAATTTTATATTTTTGCAAAAATAATAAAATCATGTTGATAAAAACAAAAGGAATTGTTTTTCGGACTGTAAAATATGGAGAAACGAGCGTAATTTGTGATATTTATACAGAAGAACGAGGTTTGCAGTCCTATATCATCAATTCTGTGCGGTCAAAAAAACCAAAATTTCACAGCGGATTGCTACAAGTAACCTGTTTGGTGGATTTGGTGGCGTATGCAAAAGAAGGGAAAAGTTTGCAGCACATCAAAGAATTGCGTGCTGCACAGGTTTATCAAACCTTGCCTTTTAATATTGTAAAAAGTTCAGTTGGGCTTTTTATGGCAGAATTGGCGCAAAAAACAGTCAAGGAAAGTGAGCAAAATCTGCCTTTATTTTCTTTTTTGTACCATACTTTTGTTTATTTGGACATCACACCACATTCTATTATCAACTTACATCTTTGGTTTGCAGTACAATTGACGACTTTTTTAGGCATTATGCCTGACGAACAAGAAGACGTGACAGAACAATTTTTTGACCTCAGAAATGGAAAATATGTCAATACGCCACCGCCACACGGTGCTTTTATGGGCATTGAACAAAGCCATTTTTTAGCACTTTTTTTGAATAGTAGCTTGGAAGAAAGTTATTCCATCGTTTTAACAACACAGCAAAGAAGAGAATTTATCAAAAATATCATTCAATATTATCAATTTCATGTGGATAATTTTCAAGAATTGAAAACATTTAGTGTGTTACAAGAGGTTTTGTAAGTAGGCGTTAATTTTCTCACTCCACACTTACCTCATCTAAAAATATCCACGATTTTCCACCATATTGCGCCGCTTTATGCCAAGACGGGCAAAGACCACGATTTTTTACTACGACTTTTACGAAACGAGCTTTTCCGTTTTTTTCTGTAAAAAAATCCTTGACAATTGCACCATCTTCATGTTCGTCAATGCTGTTTGGAATGGTCGAAAATGCTGAAAAAGTTACATTGTCATCGCTTGTAAAAATTTGTATTTCTTTCGGTGCAAAAATCCAAGCGTTTTGGTCTTGTAAAACACCAATACTGATTTTTGAGAACGGTTGCTCACTTCCCAAATCTATAATTACCTCACAATCAACGCCTTCGTAACCTTGCCATGCGCCTGTATGGTAATTTTTATTGCCTTTGATAAAATCAATCAAGGCTTGATCACCACCTGCGGAGTATTGCGGTGCATACTTATTTTTCAAGGTAATTTTTCTTTCCACAGGGATTTTTGAAAAAGTAGATTGCTGCGCTTTCCCTCTTTTTTCGAGTAGTTTTTTTTCTTCAATAAATTTAATCGTAGTGGTTTTATCTAAAAAAAGTGCTTGTGAATAAACCAAGGATTTTGTTGTCGGTTCACTGTCGTCGAGCGTGTAAAATATCTTAGTGTTTTGCTCGGCACAACCCAATTCTACACTTGTATTTTTCATAAAACTACGTTCCCCTTTTTTGACAAAAGGCAAAGGGTTGATTTGCTCATCGCTGATTGCCGAAACAGGTGAATCCGCCTCAGAGTTTGCCCAAGTTGAAGGTTTATCGCCCATTGTAAAAATCAATTCTCCACCATTCATAATGTCCTCGTGCATGAGCCAAGAATGAGCCAAAGGCTTGCCATTAAGTGTAGCCGATTGTATGTATAAATTTTTATCAGAAAGATTTAAAGCCTTGATAATGAATACTTTACCATTTTCTAAATCAATTTTCATGGAAGAAAAACGAGGCGTTCCGATGATGTATTGACCACCACAAGGATTGACGGGATAAAAGCCCATCGCCGAAAAAATATACCAAGCTGACATCTGTCCACAATCTTCATTTCCTATCAATCCATCGGGCTGATTTTTATAAAAATCGCTCATAATTTGATGAATCAAAGCTTGTGTTTTGTATGGTTTTCCTACAAAATTGTATAAATAAGCGATGTGATGACTTGGCTCATTGCCTTGTACGTATTGTCCGATGAAACCCGTCAAATCAGATTGATCACGACCCGAAGTTTTGCTTTCAGCCGAAAAAAGAGCGTCCAATTTATTTTCAACAGCTTTTTTTCCACCATGCAATCGGATAAAACCATTCATATCATGCGGTGCAGAGAACGAATAATGCCAAGAATTTCCTTCGGTAAAGTGCGAATTGACTTCTTCGGGCGCAAACGGAGATATCCAAGTATTGTTGATTTTGGCTTGTGAAAAACCATTGTCGGGATTAAAAACGTGTTTGTAATTTTGCGCACGACGAATAAAAAAACGATAAACACTATCTTTTCCCAACGCCTTCGCCATCGTCGCAATGCAATAATCATCGTAAGCGTATTCCAAGGTTTTTGAAACACTCTCATGCTCCATTTCGGCAGGAATAAAACCCATTTCGCTGTATTCTTTTTGTCCAAAATGATTGATTTCAGTCGTTTTTATCATGGCTTCTAAAAGTTCTTCTTTGTCTCTGATACTTGAAAACTTTGAAACTCTTCCAGGAGCTACATCTATACGACTACTTTTCAAAAAATTATCCACAATCACAGGAATAGCGTGATTGCCAATCATACACCAAGTTTCATTGGCAGCGAGAGGCCACATCGGAAGTGCGCCACTATGTTTGTAATCGTTGAGAAAAGTTTTTACAAAATCATTGACCCGTTTTGGCTGCAAAATTGTATAAAGCGGATGTGCAGCTCGGTAAGTATCCCAAAGTGAAAAAACGGTATAATGTGTATAATCGTCCGCTTTATGTGGTTTCAAATCCATTCCAAAATATTGATTATCAACATCTTGTATCGTATTTGGTGCAGTGTAAAGATGATAAAGCGCAGTGTAAAAATTAGTTTTATCGTTTTCATTGGGTGATTCGATTTGGATTTTATTTAGTAAATTCCCCCAATTTGCAGTATTGTCTTTAATGATTTGCGGTAAGTCCCAATCAGGTATTTCTGCTTTAAGATTCTCCTTTGCACCTTCGATACTTATGTTTGAAATACCTATTTTTATAAAAAAATCATTTTGTGCATTTTCACCCAAAGTAAAACCACCACCAAGGTTTTTGCCATTGTCACGAATCGTTTTTTCTAATTTTACAGGAGATGAAAATTGTAAGTAAAAATAAATGCGCTGCTCTTTTGCCCAAGCCTTTGAAATACGATACCCTTGTACAGTTACTGAGTCAATTTGTTGAAAATCAGCACTTAACACTTCATCTCTATGTTTCAAATCCAAAATAATATTTGATTTTTCGTGGTGTGGAAAACGATAATAATGAAAACCGCAATGCGGTGTTGCATAAAGAGCTACTGCAATTTGATAATCTTCAAGCCCAACCGTATAACCCAAAGGATGCGCTCCTTCGTATTTTCTTGGTACTTCATCTATTGGCGGAGTGAGCATTATTTTTGAGCGATAGCCAGGTTTTCCATCTGCACCATTGTTCAATCGGATTTCGCCAGTAGTTGGCATCAACAAAATGTCGCCATAATCAGAAACGCCCGTTCCACTTAGGTGTGTATGCGAAAAACCATAGACAATGCTATCCGAATAATGATAACCAGAGCAGCCGTCCCAACCATCAAGCCGAGTATCAGGGCTGAGTTGCACCATTCCAAAAGGCGCAGTCACGCCAGGGAATGTATGTCCATGTCCGCCCGTCCCAATAAAAGGATTTACATAATCAAGATTTGATTTTTGAGCAAAAAGTGTTGATAAACAAGAGATTATAAGTAAGAACGAGAATATTTTTTTCATTTTCTTTGATTTTCAAAATATAAAATGGCGTATGAAAAATAATTTTTCTGATAAAATAAGAAGGTTCTTTTAAAATTTCAAACAAAACTAAAGTAAGAACAGACGCTCTTACAAGCGACCTACAACACTCACCACTTTTTTCTCTTGCCCCGTCACACCATCTGGTGAGAAATAGCGAACTAAGATAATATAAATGCCTAATGGCGCAGCATTGATGTTATCAGTATCGCCGTCCCAACGGAAATTCCCTTCGGTAGCCAATAATTCATTGTTCACTAAGGTTTTGACCAAACGACCATCAAAATCATAGATTTGAACAGTGGCAGTCATGCCAATCAAATCATTTTTGTAACCTAACAATAAAAAATCTTCAAAACCATCACCGTCAGGAGAAATTCGAGTATTCGCTATACTAAAACGCTCATTTTGAGTACTTTGTGTTTTTGAAAATTGCGAATTTTGGTATGTTGGCGTTGCAAAACCAGCCGTAGAAGCTGCCGAATACCAGTTGTTTTTATCATTACTCTCGCCTTCAGGATTGATGCGCTCCAAGGAAACACCACTTTGGTCTTTGAGCAAAGGATAATGATAACTTTTGTCGTAATCTACGTTGTCTATCAATAATTTTCCTGGCGCATCGGCTTTGATAAGTTGGACATTGCCTTCGTCGTCGTCAAAAGTTGGAAGATTGGTTTGAACAATGGCGTTTGGATTTTTTATGTCATAACCTTGTGTTAATAAAATGCCTTTATTTTCTGTCAAAACAGCATAATTATTAGGCAACAATAAGTAATTTTCGTTGATTTCTTGTACGTCTAACTTTTTCTGATTGTCAATATTGAGGTCATTAAGATTGATGATTTTGGCAGAACGGTTGTAAATTTCTATAAAATCAATGCCTCCTGTTTTTGGATTAAACAGTATTTCGTTAATAACAACATCTTTTGCAGCAATACTTTCAGGAAGACCCAATGGAAAAATCACCTCACTTGCACTGTTTCCAATACAATCTTTCAAGGTATTTTTTGTTTTCAAATTGTATATTTTTCCTTTTTGAAATGGAGAGGAAAGTGTTATTTTTACTTCGTTTTGCGAAGTTCCAATCAATACGTTTTTAACGCCAGTTTCTATCTCAAAACTACTATTTTGTAGTGTGTTCAAGTCAATATTTTTATTAAAACGAATAAAAATTTCGTCAGAATTTGTTGGAAAAACATAAGTAACAAGTAAAGGGTTGTTGTTGTTTTGAGTAGAAAAAACACTATTTTTCTTCCCTGGAGTTCCTCCATCGTCATTTTGAGAAGCAATAAAATTAAAACCACCCAAGCAAGGCGTATTGGGATTGATGCGTTCCAAAGTCCAGCCGCCAGCGGCTTTTTCATCACTTTTGTACGTGACGAGTCCATAAGTTACTTTGTCAATAATTTCATTTTTTTCATTAAAAAGTGTAATTTCTTCGTTGTCGCTGTCCAATGCGAAAAAAGTTGTCAGAGCCAACGTATCGCCATATTTTCCAAAATCAATTCCTTTTTCTCTTTTATAAACAATCAAATATTTGTCTGGTGCGAGCAATATTTTAGGAAATTTATACGCTGTTGCGCCTTTATCTTTTAAGCTAAAACCTTGTAAATCAATCGTTTTGGAGCTTCGATTGTACAGTTCTACAAACTCCGATTTTGGCAAACCAATCTGAGGTAAAGGATCTGCCATGATTTCATTGATGACAATATCAAAGGCTTGCGTTGTCGTTGGAAAACTTGCAGTTGTAAAAGTAAATATCTTCGACTGCATCAGGTTTTTTGCCAAATCAAAAATGGTCGCAATTTGTAAAATATAGGTTGTCCCTGCTTTCAAATTTGGATAATCCAAAGAAATTCTGTCAAAATTATAGGTTACTTTAGGCAATCCTGCACCATTGTCAATTGTATAAGCCAAGACCGCTTTTGCAGAACTACTGTCCATAACTTCGCTAAAAATCACATTGACACGATTTGACAATTTACTATCCTGAGCAACACTTATGACTGTTGGAGGCGTTACATCAGGCTCGTTTTTTGATATTTTTATATCGTCAAAAAAGAATTTATCTTTGCGAGATTCTGTATATTCGCACCAAAATCCAAAGCCAACATTTTTTACCAAAGGTAAAGGATTTGTTTCTTGAAAAGAAAGGTCTTGTTTAAAGCCAAAACCGCCGTTGTAGTCGGCTTCGATGCTCCACAAGTTGTTGGCATCTCGTTTGACTCTGATTCGAGCATTGACAAGATTGTTCACAACAAGATTTGTTGCGCAAGTTGCCAAAACTGTTCCCGAACTTGGTGTCGTTTGGTATTTTATCAGTTTGATTTTATCAGCTGTGCCATCTTCGCCTAATTGTAGGGCATAACCAGAGGAAGTACTTGGATTTCCATCTGCATTGAGCAAAATAAAAAGGCGATTGGCTTGTGAAGGCGCAAATTCCATGCGCAGTAAAAACTCCCAAACCATCGCTTGTTCACAATTATAAGTGCTGCTGATTTTGGAAATTCCGCCAGCTTTTGCGTTCAATTGCAACTCTTTTTTAGCATTTACAATAAAACTATCCGCTTGCCAAATCCAAGTCGGGTTTTGAGAAAAATTACCATCGCTAAAATCGTCCGCAAATTGTGCTTGCAAATTGGAATAAAAACATAAAAAAGAAAAAACAAGTAAGCTAAATTTATTCATTTTATAAGAGTTAGTAAGTACTTCGACTGTAATAATCGATATTTTAAATACAATAAACTGTTGTAAATCAGCAAGTTAAAAGACTGATGACCGATGACTTATTGACTTACGACTACTTAACAATTGCACAAATTTAATATTTATTTTTAAAAACAATAAAAAATGGAACTCATACTCCACAATTATACTTTAAAATTACGAAATCCGTTCAATATTGCACGTGATAGTTATGATACTCGTGAAAATGTAATCGTAGAATTGCGTGATGCTGGTTTTTCTGGTTTTGGCGAAACCATCACCAACACTTATTATAAGGTGAGTGTGGAAAGTATCAAAGAAAAAATCGAAGCATTGCGTTCTAAAATAGAATCTTATGTTTTCGATACGCCCGAAAATTTTTGGAATTTTTTAGCCAATGACCTTGCAGAACATCCTTTTGTGCAATGCGCCATTGACAATGCTGCTCACGACCTTTATGGTAGAAAAAAAGGATTGCCAAGTTACAAAGTCTGGGGCTTGGACATTGCGAATGTTCCGATTTCTAACTATACGATTGGCATTGACAGCATCGAAAAAATGATTTCCAAAATGCACGATTTCCCTTGGGTTTTGTACAAAATAAAATTGGGTACTGCCAATGACCTTGCCATTATAGAGGCTTTGCGAAAAGAAACGACTGTTCCTTTTCGGGTAGATGCAAACTGTGGTTGGTCTGCTGCCGAAACGATTTACAACTCAAAATACTTGAAAAAATTAGGTGTAGAGTTTATTGAGCAACCTTTGAAAGCGGACAATTGGGACGGCATGAAAGAGGTTTTTGAAAAATCACACTTGCCAATTATTGCTGACGAAAGTTGCATTAGTGAGCATGATGTTGTCAAATGCAAAGGTCTTTTTCATGGCATCAACATCAAATTGGTCAAATGTGGTGGTCTTACACCAGCTCGTCGTATGATTAGCGAAGCACGTGCGCTCAATATGAAAGTCATGGTTGGTTGTATGACCGAAAGTTCGATTGGAATGTCAGCGATTGGACATTTATTGCCACTTTTGGATTATGTGGACATGGACGGTGCTTTATTGCTCCAAAATGACCCTGCCGAAGGTGTGATGTTGCGAGATGGAAAAGTTTTTTTCCCAGAAGAAAATGGATTAGGAGGAAAGTTGAAAAAGCATCAAAAGTAAAAAATCCGAAATACTTATAAAAGTGTTTCGGATTTTAAAAATTTACGATTGATTTCCAATTTAAAGCATCGACTTCAATACTTTCCAAATATTTTCTGTTACGATTCGGTGACCTTCCGCTGTTGGGTGGATTCCATCGGGGAGATTCAGTCGAGCAATACCGCCTACACCTTCTAACAAAAATGGAATCAGTGGAAGATTATTTGTTTTTGCAACCTTAGTATAAACATTTTTAAAATCGTCAGCATACTTTTTTCCCATGTTTGGCGGTGCCATCATACCAGCCAAAAGAATTTTACAATCAGGATATTTTGCTTTTACTTTGTCAATAATGGTTTGGAGATTTTTCTCACTTTCCGTAGTTTTCAAACCTCGCAAAGCGTCATTTCCGCCCAATTCTAAGATGAAAATATGTACTTTTTGGCGACCAATAACCCAATCAACCCGTTCTGCGCCAGCAGCTGTTGTTTCTCCACTCAGACCCGCATTGATTGTTTTATAGCCTAATTTTAACGAATCAATCCGTTGAGCAACTCTACCAGCAAAGCCTTCAGATGGATTCAGACCAAACGCTGCGGTCAAACTGTTTCCAAAGAAAACAATGTTTTTCAAGTCTTCACTGTTTGGGTTCTTATCAGCTTTTAAGCTATCAGCAACACTTTCTTTTTTATTATTTGCTTGATTATTACAAAAAATAAAAAAAAGAGAACAGAAAATAGAGAATAATAGAAATATTTTTTTCATTTTTACATTTTAATTTGTTTTAGAAGACGATTTTACTCACAAATATACAATTAAAAACAGGTAAATTTATAAAAACTAAATTTTGGCACTAAATTTTCATCAAATTTAGTAACTCTTTCCCTTTGTGAGGCATATTTTATGGCAAAAAAAATTATTCTTGTAGAGGACAACATTGCAGATGCAGAGCTTGTCCGTATCGTGGTTATGGAACTTGGTTTCATCAACGACGTTATTGTAACGAATGGTCACGATGAATTGTTCCGATATTTGGATAATAATCCTATCAATGATATTGGACTTATTCTCTTAGACCTCAATATGCCCCGCATCAATGGTGCTGAGATTTTGAAAAAAATCCGCAGTACACCTCGTTATGCACATTTTCCAGTGGTCATTTTTACAACATCTTCTAATAAAAATGACATTATGAATTGCTACGATTTGGGCGCAAACGCTTATGTTTGCAAACCAATTGACTACGACACTTTCAACGAAATTATTCAATCTACGGTTAGGTTTTGGGTAGAATGTAATCTACTACCTGCCGAAACGATGTAATACTTTAAAAAAATTATGAAAAAAATTGCAGTTTTTACTTCAGGTGGTGATTCGCCAGGAATGAACGCCAACATACGTGCGGTTGTGCGTACTTGTTTGAATATGGGCATTGAGCCTTACGGAATTAATTATGGTTATGAAGGAATGATTGACGGTGATATTGTTCCTATGGATTCTCGTTCTGTTAGTAATATTTTACAATTAGGAGGAACAGTTTTGCGTACTGCCCGCAGCCAACGTTTTATGACTGTTGAAGGTCGTGCGCAAGCCTACCAACAATTACAGAAGCACGGTATCGAAGGTATTGTTGCTTGTGGTGGAAATGGAACGTTCACAGGGGCAAAAGTTTTTATGAGCGAATATCCTGATATTAGTATGGTTGGAACGCCTGGTACGATTGACAACGATTTGTACGGCACGGACAATACTATAGGTTTTGATACCGCTGTAAATACTGCCATGAATATGATTGACAACATCAAAGATACTGCAAACGCACACAATCGTTTGTTTTTTGTAGAGGTAATGGGACGTGATGCTGGTTTTATCGCTATGCGAACAGGCATCGCAACAGGTGCAGAAGCTGTACTTGTGCCAGAAACACCTACCAATATGGAAAATTTAATGCGTATTTTGGACAAACGCCGTAAAGACAAAAAATCATCAAGTGCTATTGTCGTCGTTGCCGAAGGGGACGAAGCTGGCGGTGCAATGCAAGTAGCCGAAATGGCTAAAAGAGAATTACCAGGTTATGATATTCGTGTTTCGATTTTAGGACACATTCAGCGTGGAGGTCGCCCAACTTGCAACGATAGAGTACTCGCAAGTCGTTTGGGATTGGAAGCAGTTAAGGCATTACTTGACGGTAAGAAAGGTGTTATGATTGGACAAGTTCACAAAGACATTGTTCATGTCCCTTTTGAAAAAGCCATTAAACACAACCAACGCATTAATCCAATGATGCTGGAAATTGTAGATATGTTGAGTTAGTTTTTTTGTTCTTTTATGCAATAGTAGCTGTTAAAACAAAGACTTAAATAAGTTAAAAAACTCACTCTACGTGACAAAACTTTAATTTTTTAATATGATTAAAAAATAAAGTTTTTAAAATAAAAAAAAGGGCTTAACTTAGCGTTGCAAAACGAACTA
>JAYWHK010000091.1:0-30437 GCA_043777755.1 Saprospiraceae bacterium | reverse complement strand
ATAAAAATAAAAAATTGATATTTTATTATAAATTAAAATATTATTTTTTAAATTTTTTAAAAATGTTCTGTTTTTAGAAAACTGGAACATCGAGTGATAGAAAGTTTTTTAGTAAAGATAAGAAGGATTTTTCAACTTTTTAGCTACAATACGGCTATAAATAAAGATACAAAAATGTTTTAAAGTATTCAATACTCTGGTAGCATCGCAAAGTACTCATTAACGAAAGACTTCATTCCATCCTTTGTCAAATTTACAGTATTAAAATTGAAAAGTAATCCTTTAGGTTTTTTCATTAGCTTAGTATATGACATTAATTGTGCATCAAAAATGGGAATTAATTCTTGTACAGCCTTTAACTCAACTACAATTAGGTTTTCAACTAATAAATCATATCTCAACTCTGCATCTAATTCTAACGTTTTGTATTTGATTGGAATAATTTTTTGTTTTTCAACTTTTAGACCGACCAATTCTAATTCGTAAATCAAACATTGCTCATAAATTTTCTCTAATAAACCTGGACCAAGTTCCTTATGCACCTCTATTGCACAGCCTATTATTTTATGGGCTAATAATTTTAAACTTTGTTTTGATATATTCTGACTCATGTTATAAATTTAGTTTTCTTAATAATTGTTTATAAACAAGTACGTCTTAGGTATATATGAAATTATTGGAATATAAAAATTAGCCTAAGGCTAATTTTTATATAACTCCGTGACCTCCGTTCCTCCGTGGTAATAACGATTCACCTTTGGTGAATCCGAAATTCTACTTCGTCAATTGTTGGAAAACATCTTCTACGCTTGATGTTTCTTTATGGAGTTCTAATAAAATTAAATTTTGGCTTACAACAAAGCGAAAAATAGATTCTCGGACATCATCTTGCAAAGCAGATTTGATATGGTAGCGATTTTTTCCAAGTGATTCTATTTTTTTGATGCCTTGTATTTTTTCAAACTGGGCTATATCAATGGGAGAGGAAAATTCTACGACAACGTTATTTTCACCAACAACCAAGGTTTGTAAAGTTTCAATATTGTCATCGGCAACGATACTTCCACGATTAATAATAACTACTCTATCACAGATTGCTTGGACTTCTTGCATGATGTGTGTGGAAAAAATCAAGGTTTTTTCTTTGCCTAAATTTTTAATCACGCTACGAATCTCGACCAACTGATTCGGGTCAAGACCAGAAGTAGGTTCGTCCAAAATCAATACTTGTGGGTCGTGAATCATTGCTTGCGCCAAACCAACACGCTGACGATAACCTTTGGAGAGTTCGCCAATTTGCTTGTGTGCTTCCCGATTCAAACCTGTAAGGTCAATCATATCATCTACTCTACCTTTTTTATTGGCAACTTGGTGCATCGAAGCGGCAAATTCCAAATACTCACGCACGTACATGTCCTTATAAAGCGGATTGTGTTCTGGTAAATAACCAATATTGCGACGTACTTCGATGGAGTTCTGGGCTACATCATAACCACAAACTTCGGCTTTGCCTTCTGTTTGAGGAATAAAGCAGGTTATAATTTTCATTGTCGTGGTTTTTCCAGCACCATTTGGTCCAAGAAAGCCCAAGACTTCTCCTTTTTTTGTTTCAAACGAAATGCTATTGAGTGCTTGTTGCGTTCCGTAAGTTTTCGTTAGGTTTGTTACTTTTACAGACATTTAAAATTATTTAGGGACAAAATTACTAAAAATAAAAACGCTTTTACAAAAAAAACATTATTTTTGAAACAAGAATGTGTGAATACGCCTTTTTTTAAGATGAAAATAAAAAAAGAGGTTTATTCACACATCGATTCCATTAAATCTTGAAGTTTTCTACGAATTTCTCCACCTGTACAATTATAGTTGTTCACAATCACTGAAAAGCTCCATTGCTTTCCATTTGGGCGAGTCGCATAGCCAGTATAGCTTCTTACACGAGTCATACTGCCACTTTTTGCACGTAAATTGCCAATGGCTTTTGTTCCTTTGAACATATTTTTGAGCGTACCGCTTTCACCAGCTTTGGGAAGAGAATTGAAAAAAGCAACATTGGTCGCATTGTCATTTGCAGCAGCTCTCATAATAGCAGCCAAATGACGGCTACTTACAGCATTTTTAGAAGAAAGACCACTTCCGTCTTCCATAAAAAAACCATCTAATTTAACACCTTTTCCTTCCCAGTATTTTTTTACAGCATCAATACCTGCTTCTGGTGTTCCTGTGCTGGATTGTACTTGTCCCATTAGTCTTAGTAAGGATTCTGCATACAAATTAATACTTTCCATATTGGTTCGCTCTACAATTGTACTTAGTTTAGGCGAATAATACGTATGAATTGTTTTTTTAGGCAAAA
Source organism: Saprospiraceae bacterium (assembly GCA_043777755.1). Lineage (GTDB taxonomy): Bacteria > Bacteroidota > Bacteroidia > Chitinophagales > Saprospiraceae > CANHEE01. Next base: position 28,081 of record JAYWHK010000091.1, on the reverse strand, counting down.
TAGGAATGTTTATATCTTCAATATTGCTTGGTGATTTTCTGATGGTAACTCGGTAATTTTCTTTGAGTTGTTGATGTAAATAATAAGCTGCGGTCAAAACTGGGTCAGGCATTGAACCTTTCACTTTAAACGTATTGTTGCCTATTGGAATTGTGCCACGTATCAGACTTTCATCACTGTAAGGTGCAGTGAAAATATAAGAATTATCGCCTGTTCCGCTGGACGCTGATGTCAATTTATTGCTAAATGTAATTTCTGGAACATAAGGCGTTGTTCCTAAAATTTTAGGTTGAGAACCCAAAATCGGTACTTGCTTAAGGTTTAGATAATAATAATTTTCATGTATATTCAAACCATACGCACCAGCACCATAATAATTGCCGATATCGTCCCATTGCCAATTCAATCCAATACCATCTATGCCTTGATAAAACGTTCCGTCACCAATAATTCTACCATTGATTTTGCAAATACCAGCATTGTCAATAGCATCTGCAAACTGATTCATCACGGTATTTAGGTCAGGAACTGTCATCAAATCAGCCGAGCCTAAGGTCGGGTCGCCATAACCTTTTAGATAAATATTTCCATCTAAAACACCTGTTTGAAGATTAAAAGCACCATCGTATTGTATTTCTGTTTTGAAAACATAGTCAGGACTCAACATTCCTAAAGCTGCGCCAGTCGTTACGATTTTCATAGAAGAAGCTGGAATCAAACTTCGGTCAGCCTGATGAGAAGCTATCAATTGCCCTGTCTGAACATCCATTACCGTAATGCTGATGCCAGCCGTTGCGAGGTCACTGTCATTGACAAATTTGGATAGGGCTTTATTCAGCGCAGCCTGCCCAAATAAAGAAATTTTTAAAAACAAAAAAAGAATAAAGAGTAATTGACGCATAGTGTTTATTTTAAAAGTTCTCTTGCAATGACCAGTTTTTGCACTTCGCTTGTTCCTTCTCCGATGGTACACAATTTGCTATCTCTAAAAAATTTCTCTACTGGAAAATCCTTAGTATAACCATAGCCACCAAAAATTTGAACAGCATCAGTAGATACTGCTACTGCTACTTCTGAAGCATAATATTTTGCCATTGCAGCTTCTTTGGTCATTTTGAGATGATGATTTTTCATATCAGCTGCCTGACGAGTAAGCAATTCAGCTGCTTGAATTTTAGTTGCCATATCCGCCAATTTGAAAGAAATTGCTTGAAATTTGCTAATCGCTTGTCCGAATTGGTGTCTTTCTTTTGAGTATTGAACAGATGCTTCATAAGCCCCTTTTGCAATACCTAAACTCAAAGCCGCAATTGAAATACGACCGCCATCAAGAATTTTTAGGGCTTGAACAAAACCGTCGCCAACTTTTCCCAAAATCTGACTCTTGTGTACACGGCAATTGTCAAAAATCATTTCGGCTGTTTCTGAAGCTCTCATACCCAATTTATTTTCTTTTTTGCCTGCTGTAAAGCCTGCTGTGCCACGTTCCACGACAAAAGCGGTCATGCCATGATTGTCGCCAATTTCGCCTGTTCGGGTCATTACAACAGCGATGTTTCCAGATTTTCCATGCGTAATCCAGTTTTTACAACCATTAATAATATAGTAATCGTCTCCATCAGGAACAGCTGTCACTTGCATTCTTCCTGCATCACTGCCAGTATTGGGTTCAGTAAGTCCCCAAGCTCCAATCCATTCGCCCGAAGCCAAAAGTGGAAGGTATTTTCTTTTTTGCTCCTCATTTCCAAATTGCAAAATGTGTCCTGTGCATAGTGAATTGTGTGCCGCTACCGAAAGCCCAATAGAGCCACAAACTTTTGCAATCTCTTCAATAATCGTAATATACTCTTGATAACCCAATCCTGCGCCACCATATTCCTCTGGCACTAAAACACCTAAGAAACCATGTTCGCCTAATTTGTGCATCACATCAATCGGAAAATGTTGAGACTCGTCCCATTCCATGACGTGTGGACGAATAAATTGCTCTGCAAAATCTCTTGCGCTCGATTGAATAAGTAGCATATTCTCTGTTGTGGTTGCTGTCATAATTTTAAAATGTGGTTGTTGATTTTTTCTATAAAAATGAAAATTGTAGGGCGAAAAAATCAAAGAAATTAAAAAAATATTTTTTAATTGTTAAAATCAAAGCCAAAAATAAGGTTTTTTGTTGTATTATAGCAAATTTTTTTTATAAAATTGGACTTTTTAATATAAAAGATGTATCTTTGCACCCATTTTTAAATTTATTTAACACAAATCATTCATTTTCATTTATGAAACAATATGAATTGACATTCATCGTAGATCCAGTGCTGTCGGGCGATGAACTTAAAGCGGCAGCTCAAACCTACATCGACTTTATCACTTCAAATGGTGGTAGCATCGTCCATGTAGATGAGGTAGGATTACGCCCATTGGCATATCCTATCAACAAACGTGCATCAGGTGTATATTTCTGCGTAGAATTTACAAACGGAGGCACACACTTTCTTCCTAAAATGGAATTGACAATGCGTCGTGATGACCGTATTATGCGTTATCTTACCATTGCTTTGGATAAGTTCGGTATCAAGTACAACGAAGATCGTCGTGCTGGAAAAATCGGTTCTTCAAAGAAAGAAAAAGGTGCTAAAGGCAAAAAAGCTGGTAAAGCAACAGATGTTGCAACCGAAGCTCCTGCTGTAGTAACTGAAAAAGGTACTGACCCAGAAGAAGCTGCAATGAAAACAGCGGCATAATCCTTCACAAATCCATTTTAAAATTCATTAAAATTTAAAAAATTTATCATGGCAAATAGAGATGATATTAAATTTTTGAGTAACCCTAACATTGGGTCACAACGCAAAAAATATTGCCGTTTCCGTAAGTTCGGCATCAAACATATTGATTATAAAGATGGTGACTTTTTGTTACAATTCGTGAACGAACAAGGTAAAGTATTGCCTCGTCGTATCACTGGTAACTCTTTAAAGTACCAACGTAAAGTAGCAACAGCTATCAAGCGTGCTCGTCACTTAGCAATCTTACCTTATGCGTCAGATTTGTTAAAGTAAAAAATTTTAACGTTTGAATATTTTAATTTCGAGCGTTTGTTAATCAATCCAATAATTAAATTTATTTTTTTCAAAATACAATGGAATTAATATTATTAAAAAACGTAGATAAAGTAGGTGATAAATACGAAATCGTAACGGTAAAAAACGGTTTTGGTCGCAACTACTTAATCCCGCAAGGGATAGCAATGCTTGCTTCTGATAGCAATCGTCGCTCTTTGGCTTCTATGGTTACTGCCCAAGAAAAGCGTGAAGCTAAAATGGTTGGTGAATACCAAGAAATGGCTAATAAATTACAAGATGCAACTTTGACAATGAAAACAAAAGCTGGTTCAAGCGGTCGTTTGTTTGGTAGCATTGGTACTTCTCAAATCGCAACTGCACTTCGTGCGCAATTGGGTATTGACGTTGAACGTAAAAAAATTGCAATGGACGACATCAAAGAAATTGGCTCTTACACGGCTACTGTAAATTTCCACAAGGAAGTTTCGGCTACTGTAAAAGTTGAAGTTGTTGGTGAAGTAGCTGCATAATTTGACTAAAATTATTTTTTAAATAATTTAGCTATACTAATTCCGAATTTTTACTTAAGTAGGCGTATAGAAATAATCGACATTTTTTCGTCGTTGTGAAAAAATGTAAATATCTGACTTTAAGGAAGTTATTTACGTTTTTTCTCAACGACTGAAAGAAAAAGTTTCGGTTATTTTAGCCAAACTACTTAGGTAAAAGTTCGGAATTTTTTTTGTATCTTAAAAAATTATGTACTTTTGCGTTTCAATCCATTTTATGCAAATAGAAGACCTTTTAAAAAAAGTACATCAGTTGGAAATCAAAACAAAAATGCTGAGTAAGCATTTGTTTTCGGGAGAGTACAATAGTGCTTTCAAAGGTCGAGGTATGTCGTTTAGTGAAGTGCGTAGCTATCAATACGGCGACGATGTGCGCAGCATGGATTGGAATGTTACAGCAAGAACAGGTTCGCCTCACCTCAAAGTTTTTGAAGAAGAAAGAGAATTGACGCTGATGTTGGCGATTGACGTAAGTGCGTCGTCCTTTTTAGGCTCGCAAGAAAGTAATAAACAAGGTTTTATGAGCGAAATTGCAGCGATTTTGGCTTTTTCAGCCTTGCAAAACAACGACAAAGTAGGCTTGTTACTTTTTTCAGATGTTGTAGAAAAATACATTCCACCAAAAAAAGGAAAAGCCCATGTCTTGTTTATTTTGCGTTCTTTATTGGCTTTTGAACCTAAAAATAAAAAAACAAACCTCAATATTTCACTTGAATTTATGACAAGCGTGTTGAAAAAGCGCAGTATTTGCTTCCTTCTTTCCGATTTTTTTACACAAAATTATGAAAAATCAATCCGCATTGCTGCTCGAAAACACGACCTTATTGGTTTGCAAATCACAGATATTTTAGAAGAAAAAATGCCTGCCGTAGGTTTAGTTCAGTTTCAAGATGCTGAGAGTGGTGAATCGTTTTGGATAGATACAGATGCAATTGAAGTTCGCAATACCTACCAATCATCTTTTCAAAATTACCACATTCAGTTCAAAAGTGTTTTGCAAAAAGCTGGTGCTGAGGTACTTGCAATGAAAACAACTGATGATTACATAAAAATATTAATGGGATTTTTTAGAAGGAGGTAAAATTTGTAATACAGCAATTCTTACAAGATTTAAGAAATAGTTGTACTTATCCTTAAATTGATGACCAATAAAAATCTGTATAATATTTCATTTTTTTCTTGCATTATTCAAAAAACATCTTTACATTTGTATAAGTGAAACTTAGGTGTTTCTAAAATACTGATTTCAAAATTTATATAAATATTAGTTTTCATATTTAAGCTACTTTAAGAGCTTGTGTTTTTACAGAAAAACCTGGAAATTTTTTCAGCAGATAACACGGGTAGTAGAGTAGGTTGCACGTTTGCATAGTTGCAAAGGTGCGCCTATACTTTGCTATTTGTCTATTTGTTGAGGTCTTCCAGGTACCTTCTGTATTGGGCAAATTTTATCGCAAAGTTAGGCGTACCTTTGTTTTACGTATTTAGTAAAAATTTCTTTAACTAAACATGCAACCTTTCAACCATGTATTCAAAAACAAAAAATTATCTTATGTGTATCTTAGTATGCACAATCCTAAATGTGTACAAAACATTTGGACAGGACACAATGGTTCTACAAAATATTGAAATTCAATCGGAGTTTCAAGAAGTTTTGTCAAAAAAATACCAAGAAGGTTTTTCTTTGATTAAGTTAGACCCAAGATTTTTACGTAGTTACTTAGAAAGTAAAGCTGAAGGAGGACAACTTACGCTACAAGACGAGAGAGGAAAGTCAATTACTTTCGAATTTCGTAAGATTGACAACCGTACTGATGATTATGTACAATTTATGCCTACATTAGAAGGAAGTTATCGTGTTATTCCAAAAGCAGACTTAGTTTCCTATACTTATGAAGGTCGAACAGAGAAAGAAGAGGTATTCAACATGTCTATTTACTTAGGTGACTACGTTAGTCAAATATACATTGTGACTAAGAATGGCACAGAGGTGATAGAACCTCTTGAAGGTGATGGAGACATTTTTGTTTGGGGTAAGCCAAATCCTAAAGGTGAAGGCCCGCCAAATCCACCCGTTGGAGAAAAGTGTTCTCAGAATATTGTAACAGAAGGATCATCAACTTCAACAAAAAAAGTTTGCCCCAATAATGCTATAACTACTGATGGAAAAGCTGTTATTAATAGGAGTGAGAATGAAAAAAGAACCGTTGAGACAAATATTCAGCTATTTTGTGATAAATGTATTGTTGGATCAAAAGACTTCGATGACGAGTACAAGAAAAGATTGGATGATGCCAACAGTTTAGTTCTTGCAGTAAATACAATTTACTCGGGACAATCAGGGTTAAATGTAAAGGGTGCAAAGCATTGGATTAACTATAATGGTGAGTTTACACCCAATATACCAAATTGCTTCAGAGCTGACTATCACTATATACAAGATGTGCTTCCCGGAGGTGTTGGGGGTCATACTTCTTCTTCGATGTGCAAAAATGTTCCCGCCGTAGCTTCTGGATATGCAGAACCAACTATAATTTCTCATGAATTGGCTCACACAATGGGCGTACTTCACGATTGTTGCTGTGGTGGACTAATGGCTACTGGGGCATGCGATAAGTTTTTAGTACCCACGGATGAATTTACACACAAATCTTTGGAAGAACTTAATAACGCAATTCCTAAATATGGCTGTCTTTTATCAGATTCGGGAAATAACACAAACACAAGTACTGGTTCTTGGATTTCAGGACCAACTGCACTATGTAAAAGTGGTGGAACTGGTACCTACGCAATTAGTCTGCCCATTGGATGGAGAGCAGTAAAGGATTATTCGTCAGGAAAATCAAAATACGTAATTTCTACAAGTAGTGGTTTGGGTATAATTGAAAGAAAAGAGTTTCAAGGTGGTGATGAATCTGGTATTTACCTAATAAAAGCTGGAAAGATTCAGGGTAAACAAACCATTACAATTAAGATTTTTAGCGAATGCGACGACGGTAAAGGTCAAGTTATGGACTACATAAAAGAAGTATGGGTAGGACAGCCTATAGACAAACCTGTTATCAAAGTTAAAGCAGAGTATAAAGGCAATCAAAATCCTCATAATCCTTGGAAAATTACAGTTTATGTTGATAAAATGCCCGAAGGAGCTACGCATCTTGATTATACATTGAAACGTTATAGTACAACCAAAACAGGAACAATAGCAGGTGCAGTAAGTGGTACCGTATTGTGGACTTTCGTATTTAACAAAAACCCATGTCTTACAGGCGAGGCAGAAGCATACAGCGCCGTGGATAAAAAGTGTTCTGTTGTCGCAGTAGGTACGATTGAAAATCTAAATTATAACTGCACTTCTGTGTCTGACTTACAGAGCAATAATAGCGGTACAATTAAAGTTTTTGATGTTTTCCCAAATCCTGTAAGTGATAAGCTCAATATTGGTTGGCAAACACCATCAGACAAAAAAGAAAACTTTGTTACCGTTTCGATGTCAGATATTTATGGGCGAATTATAACCTCAAAAATATATGATAAAAAAGAAAATAAACAGTTTTTAGAAACTCAATATTTGACAAATGGTATTTACTTTGTCAATTTCAAATGTGGCGATATTGAAGAAATAAGGAAAATCAACATCAATCATTAATTGAATAACCATTACTTTTAACTTTAAACGTATTATCGTAATATTTTGATTATTCAATTGTATGCGATAATACGTTTTATCTTTTTGTAATAAAATGAAAAAAGTTATAATAAGCCTCCTGTTTTCAGCATATTTCCCTGTAATAATATTATCTCAAGTGATAGTAACAAATAAAGTAAAATATGGTAATGTCGAAAACGATGACGACTCATATAAATTACTCTCATATAATGATTCAAAAATTATTTACGGAGCAAGAAGTCGCAGAGTAAGTAAAGACTCTATTTTTGTAGAAAGTTTTATATTGTGTACTGATAAATTTGGAAAAGAACTATGGGAAAAGAAATTTTATAAATACCTTGAAATTGAGCCATTTATTAGTAATTCACAACTATTTTACGTTCAAAGAGACATTAAAAGCAATACTTACGAAATAGTGGAATTAGATAAAAATGGTGGAACTAAAAACGTTTTAGAACTTTCTGATTGGAACGGAAATGCAGTAGGAATAACTCCTTTTGTAAAAACATCAACTGGAAATTTGGTTATTGGAGCTTACGCAGATAGTAAAAATTCATTATTTGAAACACATTTTGGTAAATTAGATTTTTGGCTTTTGTGCTATAATCCAAAAAATGAATTGATTTGGAAAAAGAATTTAGGTGGAAATTCAGACGATTATTTTGGAGGAATCGAAATTACACCTTCAAATGATGGTGTTAATTTACTTTTAAGCTCTTATTCAACAAATAATTATTATACAAATAATCAAGGAAAAAGAGATGTCTGTGTATTCAACTTAGATTTCAATGGTAATGTAATATGGAATAAAATTATTGGTACAAAAAATGAGGATAGATTCATTGATGATTATGTCATTGATAAAAATGGAAATATTTATTTAGCATTTACAAGTGATGATGGTTTTAAAAATCTATTTGGTGTATCTGATGCCTGTATTTTTAAAGTTACAAAAGAGGGTAAAACGGTAAAATCTTTTAAATTTATTACTAATTTTAATTCTTACAGCCTCGGAGGTATAGATTTGTATAATAATTCCCTTTATGTTCATTTAGCATACGGCTATAAATATACTGATCCCAATATCAATGGAACAATACCTATATCCAGTATAAATAACATTGTAAAATTAGATGAAAACCTGATTATTCAAAAAGTGTTACCCTTGACAAGCCTATCAGCAAAAGCAAATTACCCTTTTATCCCAAGTAAAATAAAAGTATCAAAAGAAGGGATTACTTACATTGGAGATACTTCCGAAGCACCTACGCCACTTAGTCCTCCTCAGGGTGATTTTTGGATTGTTACGATTCAAGATGTAGATGAATTTTCAAAAGACTGTATTGCTGATGGAAAACTCTATCCTAATCCAATTGATAGTTATACCAAAATTATTCATTTGGAATTAGATAAGGATTACTTAAAAGACATTACTTTACGTTTTAGTGATAATTTAGGAAGATTAATAAGCAAAGAAGATATAAAAGTAACAGGCAGCAAAATTGACTACAATGTACCACAAGGTTTAATCGCTGGAATGTATCATCTACAGCTCGTTTGTGGAAAAGATGTTTTTAGTAAAAAAATCATAGTTCATTAATTAAATAAAAAATAGCTGCCTTATATTTTAAGACAGCTATTTTTTTTAAAATGGGTATTTTATCAAAAAGTATTGTATTATTGTGTTTGTTTTGAGATGCTATCTTTGATATAAAATATTCTAAACTATGCAAATCGCTTTCGATGCCAAACGAATTTTTCAAAACTATACAGGTTTGGGCAATTATAGCCGAACCTTGGTGAAAAATTTGGTAAAATTCTTTCCAGAAGAAAAATACCACTTGTTTGCTCCAAAAATTCAAGAGAACGAAACGACACAGTTTTTTCTCCAAAACCCAAATCTGCCTGTACACCTTCCACAACATTCTTTTCATTCCTATTGGCGTACTTATGGAATGATGAACGATTTAAAAAAATCTGGTGCTACGCTTTTTCATGGACTCAGCCACGAGCTTCCAATTGGCATACAAAAGTCAAAAATAAAATCTATTGTAACGATGCACGATTTGATTTTTAAGGTTTATCCGAATTATTATCCTACGGCGCAGCGTTGGATTTACGATTGGAAATTCCGATATGCTTGTGAAAATTCCGATGTGATTATTGCGATAAGCGAACAAACAAAGCAAGATATTTTAACCTATTATAACATTCCTTCTGAAAAAATAAAAGTTATTTATCAAACTTGCGGTGACCGTTTTCAAGAGCCTATTTTTCAAGAAAATATTGAAAAAACTCGCCAAAACTATCATTTGCCAAGCGAATATATGTTGTACGTCGGTTCTGTAATTGATAGAAAAAATCTTCTCCGCATTGTACAAGCCATGAAACAGCTGCCTTCTGATTTGGATATTCCTTTGGTCGTCGTTGGAGAAGGTGCAGCTTATATGAAAAAAGTAAAAAATTTTGTACAAGAAAATGGCTTAAAAACCCAAGTTGTTTTTATATCAAGCGTTGTCTATGCCCAATTGCCAGAAATTTATGCAGGAGCAAGTTTGTTTTTATATCCTTCTGAGTATGAAGGCTTTGGAATTCCTGTGATAGAAGCACTTTTTACAAAAACGCCCGTCATTACTTCAAATTGTTCTTGTTTGCCCGAAGCAGGTGGAAAAGATTCACTTTTAGTAAATCCAACTTCTGTGGAGGAAATAGCGGAGGCTATCGAAAAAGTCTTGAAAGACAGCACTTTACAAGAAAAAATGATAAAAAATGGCTATGATTATGCGGTGAAAAATTTTAGTGCAGAAAAAGTAACAAAAGAATTATTTGAATTGTATCAAGAAACGAGTAAATAAAAAGCCTTATGTTTTCAATATTTAGCGACGAATATTATATGAAAAAAGCCTTGGAAGAAGCAAAAAATGCTTTTGAGAAAGGTGAAATTCCAATTGGTGCAATTGTGGTTTGCGAAAACCAAATCATTGCAAAAGCGCACAACATGACGGAGTATTTAAATGATGTAACCGCTCACGCCGAAATGATGGCGATAGCAACTGCGGCTGAATTTTTAGGTGCTAAATACTTGAAAGACTGTACGTTATACGTTACCGTTGAGCCTTGTGTGATGTGCGCAGGCGCATTGGCTTGGGCGCAAATCGGAAAAGTCGTCTATGGTGCAAGCGAAGAAAAAAGCGGTTTTATGCGTTTCGGGAAAGAAGTCTTACACCCAAAAACTAAAGTAGCTTATGGCGTTTTACACGATGATTGCGCTCAATTAATGAAGGATTTTTTTCAAAGAAAGAGATAAAAATAAGAAGCAAAAGAGTGTTTTATTTTATACTTTTGATGCTTTTTTTATAGTCTTCTTATTTCCCTTCGTCTTTATACGTTGCTCCAAACTGTTCTACCAAAATGGTATCGTATTTGTCAGCATTTTCAAACATCATTTCAAAGGCTTTCAAAGCTGTTTCCGGGTAAAAGTAACGGTCATAAATCATCATATTCAGAACTATATCTTGTTCGTGAATAGTAAGTGACATTCCATTGAGTTGGTAATTTTCTCTTAAAATATATTCAAAAATAGCTTTAATATTGTCTTTAGGCAGCTGACAAAGCGCAGATTGTACCAAAATCAAACTTTCCATTTCATGGTATAAAATGGTAATCGTTGCCGAACCTCGTTTTACCTGCCATGCGCCCATGCCCATGCGAGAAAGCACAACGCCATAACCCAAACTTTCCAATAAATTCTCAATAGTCCGATGCAAACCAGAAGGTTCATAGTCTTCTACACTGTCTGGTAAAGCTACTTTTGCACCACAAAAAGAACAATAATCTTTGTCTATATTTTTTTCAAAAACAAGATTCAAGCAAGATGTACAGCGTGTACCGACATCTTTACTGCCTTGGAGATAATCCCTTAGCGTATCGTTGAGGTAAGAAGCAGGCAATGAAAAACCCAGATTTTGTCCATCTCGAAGAATAAATGTATTGACTCCAATCACTTCGCCAAGGTTATTGACCAAAGGACCTCCACTATTGCCAGGATTAATCGCAGCATCGTGTTGGTAATAATTCAAATCATTGTGTGAGTGCAAAGTATTGGAAATAATTCCTTGTGTAGCGGTGAATTTCAAACCAAAAGGATGCCCAAAAGCAACAACCAAATCACCTTCGCTTGGTGTTTCTTGGGATAGCGCAATTGTCCTTGTATTGATTTCGGAAGAAGGCGTTAAAAATGCCAAATCGTATTTCTCATCTGTAAAAACAACTTGTGCAAGCATCTTTTGAAAGTTTTTACCTTCAATAACGACATTTTTATTGCCCGCTACAACGTGGTTGTTGCTTACAATCAAACCTTCTTTTTGCAAAAAAAAGCCTGTGCCAACGCTACTTGGCGTGGCAATTTGAATGATTACGTCTTTGTATTTGTTTATTATTTCTTTCATCGTTAAAAAATGGTGTGTAAGGTAAGAATTTTTTTTTAAATCAATTGCTTTTTGCTACCTTTGCCTTTCATTTTTTATTAAAATTTTAAAAAAATGGTAGATTTTCCAATTATTGAAGAAGAAGGTGCTGAAATGACACCGCCTGGTATTAATTTTTTCGCAGAAGACATTGACATAAAATTAGAACATAAAGCAAGTATTTCTACTTGGATAAAAAAAATGGTAGCGCATGAAAACAAGGTTTTTCATGGCATCAGCTACATTTTTTGTTCCGATGAATACTTGCATAAAATAAATGTCACGCACCTCGACCACGACGATTATACAGACGTGATTACTTTTCCATATTCTGAAAAACAAATCGAAGGCGATATTTTCATCAGTATAGAACGCATCAAAGAAAATGCCACAAACCTCAATATCGCTTGGGAAACTGAATTACACCGTGTATTGATTCATGGCGCATTGCATCTTTGTGGTTATACGGATAAAACGCCCGAAGATAAAGAAATAATGACCGCCAAAGAAAATTTTTATTTGGCTCTATTGACTTTTAGAAAAAAGAAAAATACACCATGAACAATCGCCAGCTCTTTTTAAACCATGTTGCACAAACATCAGCTTTTCCACTTTCTTTGGAAATAGTCGCTTCCGAAGCCATGTACCTCATTGACAATCAAGGAAAAAAATACATGGATTTGATTGCAGGAATTGGTGTAAGTTGTCTTGGTCATCGCTATCCAACTGTGATTGAAGCTGCCAAAAACCAATTGGATAGATACTTGCACACTATAGTCTATGGCGAATTTGTACTTTCTCCACAAGTAGAATTGGCAACTTTGCTCACGCAACACTTGCCTCAACATTTGGACAGTGTTTATTTTGTCAATTCTGGAACAGAAGCCACTGAAGGTGCGATGAAACTTGCAAAACGTTACACTGGGAGAAGTGAAATCGTTGCGTTCAAAAATTCTTATCATGGCAGTACGCAAGGTGCAATGAGTTTGAATTCAGATACTTATTTCACGCAAGCCTACCGACCACTTTTACCTGATATAAAACACATTGAGTTCAATTGTGAATGGTGTTTGAGAGAAATTACAGAAAAAACAGCTTGTGTGATTGTTGAAACTGTACGAGCAGAAGTCGGCATACAAACACCAATCAATGATTTTTTGAAAAAATTACGCCAAAAATGTACGGAAGTTGGAGCTTTGTTGATTTTAGACGAGATTCAATGCGGCTATGGTCGTACAGGTTCGTTGTTTGCTTTTGAACAATATGGAATTGAGCCAGACGTATTGCTTTTGGCAAAGGGAATGGGTGGCGGTATGCCAATTGGTGCGTTTGTAGCTTCCAAAAAAATTATGGACGTTTTTACAGACAATCCAATATTAGGACACATTACTACTTTTGGCGGACATCCCGTTTCTTGTGCGGCAGCTTTAGCAACACTAAAAACATTGTTAGAAAAAGATTTTATTGACAAAGTGAAGCAAAAAGAAGCCTTATTTCACCAGCTTTTGCAACACAAAAAAATCTTAACTGTCAGAAGTGCTGGTTTGATGATGGCGGTAGAATTAGATGGAGATTTTGATTTTTTACAAAAAATATCAGCGTATTGTATTGAAAATGGGCTGATTATAGATTGGTTTTTATTCAATACCCGTTCTATTAGAATTGCACCACCGCTTATTATAACAGAAGAAGAAATCCGTTGGGCTTGTCATTTGATTTTGGAAGCCTTGGACAAAGACTAAAATTATGTTTTTTGAAAATCCTTATTATTTGTGTTTTATCCTTTTGATACCTGCGTATCTTTTCTTTTTACAATGGCTTGAAAAATATAAAAAAGAAAAATTATCTCTTTTAGGCAATCAAAAATGGATTGGAACTTTACTACAAACCGCATCGCAAAAAAATATTTTTTTACAAAAAATATTTTTTTCAACAGCTATTTTATTTTTTTCAATAGCTTTAGCAAATCCAAAATGGGGAGAAAAAAGTGAAGAATTGAATGTCAAACAATCGGACGTTGTGTTGGCTATGGACATTTCCGAAAGTATGCTTTGTGACGATGTAAAACCAAATCGTTTGGAACGTGCCAAGCAATTTGCCAAGCAATTGGTGCAAAATATTAAGGCAGAACGCATCGGAATCATTGTTTTTGCTGGTTCGGCTTATATCCAAATGCCTTTGACAACGGATTACAATGCCGCTTCGATGTTTATTCAATCGGCTTCAACAGATTTGGCGGCATCACAAGGAACAGCCATTGGCGAAGCCATTAAAGCGACTATAGAATTGCGTGGTGACAATAAAAATCCTTGTTCTTTAGTGATTATTACTGATGGTGAAACACATGACGACGATGCGCTCTCTTATGCTGAAGATGCTAAGAAACAAGATATTATAACGTTTATTGCAGGAATTGGGACAAAAGAAGGCGGCTATATTCCCATTCAAACGGGCGGCTACCAACTGACGAAAAAAGACGAAAATGGAAATCCTATACGTACCAAAATGAATCCTGATGTATTGAGTGCGTTGGCAAAAACTGGTGGTGGCGATTTCTCAGACGTTTCTTTGAGTAGTGATGTGAGCAATTGGAAAAATAAACTAAGCTCCAATGCTAATGAAACCTCAAAACGTGTCAGTTATAGAAACAAAGAAAGCCATTATCAAGTATTTTTGCTGCTGGCGTTTATTTTCTTATTGTTGGCTTACTTTTTTCCTTTTTTAAAAAAATAAAGAAACTTAGTACACTGTTTTAGAAGTTCACTATTGTTTATAATTGTTGTATTGTTTTGGTTTTCAAATAGTTAGAACTATTTCAAACAACTCAAAAAATTAAATAATTAAAAAAAATAGAGTTGGTAGAATGAGCTTTAACTTATTCTACCAACTCTGCCAAGAATTAAAGTTCATGCTTCGGTTGTGGAACGTAGCGCAAATACGGCTTTTTGATGTCCGCTTCTACACCAAATTTACCTAAGATTTGGTCGGTTGGAACAGCTGGAACAACAATTACGTCTTCGCCATTTTTCCAATCGGCAGGTGTTGCAAGGCTGTGTTTTGCCGTTAATTGCAAAGAGTCCAAAACTCGCAAAAGCTCTACGAAATTACGTCCCGTTGATGCAGGATAAGTCAAGGTAAGTTTTACTTTTTTGTCTGGACCGATAATGAAAACAGAGCGAACAGTAGCTTTTTCACTTGCATTTGGGTGAATCATGTCATATAATTCTGCTACGTTGCGATTTTCATCAGCAATGATTGGAAAATTTACTTCTACATTGTTCACATCTTCAATGTCTGGAATCCACCGATTGTGAGAATCAATATCATCAACTGAAACTGCTATAACCTTAGTGTTTCGAGCTTCAAACTCACCTTTTAACAATGCCGTACGTCCCAGTTCGGTAGTACAAACGGGCGTAAAATCAGCTGGATGTGAAAATAAAAGACCCCAAGACTCCCCGAGCCATTCGTGGAAATTGATTTCACCCTTAGTGGTGTTTGCTGTAAAATTTGGCGCAATATCGCCTAAACGCAATGACATATTTTTAGAATATTAGATTGTTAAAATATTAAAATGTTACCGCAGATCCTACTTTTGTAAGTCCCTCCTTCGGTCATAAAATACTCCTTTGGAGAGGTGTTTAGGGAGAATTTAGTACTGAACATAAATCTTAGTATTGTCACCTGTTTCAGCCACGATGCGACGCAAAATATTTTCGGTGTTACGAGAAAGTTCTCTGTCACGACCAATAATGTAAAAAGATTTTGTATCGTAATGTGGATTCGATGCAGGATTATTACTTTTTGTTTCGGTTGTAGCAAATAAACTGCTAACTTTTGCAAAAATTGAACTTGTGTTACTCATAATTATACAATTAAATGGTTAGGAAATTTTTATTTAAAACTAATTCTATGTAATTAGTAGGATTTGATGATTAAAAAAAAGGAAAATAATTTTCCTTTTTAGTTGGACAAAAACTGCCAAGTAGCCAAGTCTTTGTTGTATTCGCCAGCCAATTCAGCTATATTTCTGCTTTCTAATACTTTCAATGTTTCATCTCTTACTTCTATCAAAGCTCTGCGAATGGAACATTCTGTTTCGTTTGGACAATCTTCGCAGGCTTCGTAAAATTTTTTGGAAGCACAAGCGACAAGTGCAATTGGTCCATCTATCAATCTATACACGTCTGCAAGTGTAGTGTCTTCTGGTTTTCTTACAAAATAAAAACCGCCTTCGTTGCCTTGCTTACTATTTAGAATATGCCCTTTTTTGAGTTCAAGTAAAATTTGTTCTAAAAATTTTTTAGGAATTTTGCCTTGCGCTGCAATATCACTTGTTTTTGCAAAAGCATTGTTAGTCCTTGCAATGTGTATCAACGCTTTGAGCGCATATTTCATTTTTTTAGAAATCATTTTTATTTTTTGTAATTCTATTTTAAATATTGGCTAAAAAATGCGCCATTTTTACTAAAAAAGTAGTTTAAAAGAACCTTTTAAATCATATAATTTTAAATACTACTATTTTTATAGAATTAATATGGTTGCAAAGATAATAGTATTGCTATGAAAAATGCAAATTTATTTTTCCTTTTTTGAAAACATAAAAAAATGCACTTGAAAAAGATAAATTCTTCAAGCGCATTTTTTTATGTTTTTTTCAAAAAAATTATTCTTCAATTGTTCTTCCTGTCATTCCAAAAACGGCTGGATTCATTCCCATATTTACAAAACCTCCATCATGGAAAAGATTTTGCATCGTAACCATTCGGGTCATGTCAGAAAACATCGTAACGCAATAATTGGCGCAATCCAAAGCTGGTGCATTGCCTAACGGCGACATTGTATCTGCATAATCAAAGAAATCTTTGAAACCTTTAACGCCACTTCCTGCTGTTGTCCAAGTTGGCGACTGAGAAATGGTATTCACACGAACTTTTTTCTGCGTTCCAAAATGGTAGCCAAAGCTACGAGCGAAGGATTCCAACAAGGCTTTTGCTTCTGCCATCTCGCTATAATCTGGAAAAACACGTTGTGCTGCCATGTAAGTCAGTGCAACAATAGAACCCCATTCGTTCATTGCATCTTGCTTCAAAAGCGTTTGCATGGTTTTATGAAAAGAAATAGCTGAAATATCTAAGGTTTTTTGCATGAAATCATAGTTCAAATCTGTATAAGATTTGCCTTTACGAACATTTAATGACATTCCAATAGAGTGCAAAACAAAATCTAACTTTCCGCCTAAGATTTCTTGTGCTTTGCTAAAAAGATTTTCTAAATCTTCCAATGAAGTAGCATCAGCACCAATAACCTCAGCACCAATTTTGTCAGCTAATTCTTTGATTTTTCCCATACGCATCGCTACGGGAGCATTGGTCAATACAATTTTTGCACCTTGTGCATGAGCGACTTCCGCAACGTGCCATGCGATAGACTGCTCGTCCAACGCACCAAAAATGACACCACGTTTTCCTTGAAGAAGGTTATTCATAATGTTGATATATTTTAAGTTTTCTAAATTTGGTGAAATAAAAAATAAAAAGCACAGCCTTGCAAAATCAATGTTTCGTGCAGGACTTTTAAATTTTAAATTTAGTCTTTTAAATTTTGACTTTATAGAGGAGCGATACCTACTTTTTCTCTAATAGACTGGATTAAGTTAGGTGCTGCGGAACGGCGGTGTATGCGACTCTTGACGAATTCACGGAAAGATTGTTCTTTGTTGAGCATTTCTAAGCAAGCTGGGTTGGAATCAAGTTCTCGTTGTAACGATGCTTGTTCTTCTGAACTGAGAGCGTTATCTAAAAATAAGGATACTTTTTGGAATAATTCCTGCTGTTTGAAATGCTTTGGTGACATCTTTGTAATTACATTTGAAACAAAAAAGGTAGCGGAATCGAACTTGCTTCACAAGTATGATTCATCAGACGTTTGCCACAAAAAGTGGTGTTGTACGTTTGGTGCATAACTTTTTTATTAAGTGGAAAAAATTATTTTTTAAAAATTAATGCTGTCAAATTGATTCATTTTGGCAACAATTTAACATTAAAACAATGTTTAACGTTTATCTTCATAGCCGAGTGTTTCGGCATATTTTTTTAATTTTTCTTTGAGCAAATTTCTTGCACGGTGCAAACGAGAACGGACAGTTCCCAGCGGAATGTCAATAATCGCAGCAATTTCTTCATAAGTGAACCCTTCAATATCGCACAAGAGAATGACCGTTCGGAAATCTTCTGGCAAATCGTTGATGGCAATCGTCACTTCGTCGCCCATCATATTCTCAAACATTTCTACACGCAAATCCATGTAGCTCGAATAATTTGTCCCTTCTTCTTCTTGATGAAAATTGACAATTTCTTCGTAATCTACTTTATTGGGTTGCTTGGATTTCTTGCGGTACTCATTGATGAAAGCGTTCTTTAATATGGTAAACAACCAAGCCTTCGGATTAGTTCCCACTTCGTATTTATTCATAAAACGAAGTGCCTTGAAATAGGTATCCTGCACGAGGTCGTTGGCGTCGTCCTCGTTGTAACTTAGGTGGTATGCGAAATTATATAAGGCATCCGCCTGTGGCAAAAGTTCTTTTTCAAAAAGATCGGTTTGCTCCTCTGTGAGTGGTTGTAATATTGGTTGTTCCATATTTTAGCGCACAAAAATAATGGCTTTTTTTGAGAAAGCCATTATTTTTTGCTTGTAAATATTACGTATCGTCTGATTTACTTATGCCAAAAGACTTTTAACAGTTTCAGAAACGAGTTTTCCATCAGCTTTACCAGCCAATTGCTTGGTTGCAACGCCCATTACCTTACCCATGTCTTTTCCAGAAGTTGCACCAACTTCTGTGATAATGCCTTTGAGAACTTCTGTAATTTCTTCAACAGTCATCATTTTAGGCAAATATTTTTCGATAATTGCGATTTCTTCCAATTCAGGTGCTGCCAAATCAAGGCGATTTTGTTTTTCAAAAATCTCCGCTGATTCTTTGCGTTGCTTTACCATTTTTTGAAGCATCTGCACTTCACGTGCTTCGTCAATCTCCCTTCCTGTTCCGTCTGTTTTCGCCTTCAAGATTTCAGCTTTGATAGAACGAATACTTCTTAAAGCCGCTTGGTCTTTTGCACGCATGGCAGTCTTTAAGTCTTCTGTGATTTTTAGCTCTAAGCTCATAATAAAAAATTATTAAAAAAATTAAATAGGAAAGTTCTCAACTTTCCTTTGATTGAAGACCTTAACGTTAAAACTGGTCTTCAAGTTCCAATAAAGCCAATTCTTTTTCAATATCACTGATTTTAGCATTGCGAAGTTCTTCTGATTTGTTCGCACGAGCCAAACGAATCTTTGCTTTCCTTTCTTTAAAAACAAGCATTTGTTCTTTGTTCAAAAGTCTTGAAACGGAAGCATTTGTTCCTTCGCTAATGGCTTGACGCTTTTGCAAATACAAAACAGGATTTGTCGTTTTATATTTTTCAATCTGACTCAAATTCAAGGTTTTGTTTTCTTGAATTTTTTCCATTCTAAGCTCTTGTTTAGCGTTTAATTTGTAAGTAGCCACCGCAGCAATTGTTGCGGTTTTGGCATTTTGCGCCATTAAAGAAAAACAAAATGCGATGGCAAAAACGAAAATTATTATTTTTTTCATTGGATAAAAATTTTTTTCTTAAAAAATAAAGTCAAATCTACGATTTTTTTTCAAAATAAAAGATTATCTACTATAATTTGGAGCTTCCTTCGTAATGACAATATTATGCGGATGACTTTCGTGTATTCCTGCGGCTGTCATTTTGACAAATTTTGCTTTTTTCAAATCTTCAATTGTCGCTGCGCCACAATAGCCCATTCCTGCACGAAGACCTCCAATATATTGAACCATGACTTCCGAAACGCTGCCTCTATATGGAATACGACCTTCGATACCTTCTGGAACTAATTTTTTAACATCGTCTTCCACATCTTGAAAATAGCGGTCTTTTGAACCCAACTGCATTGCGCCAATTGAACCCATTCCTCTATATATTTTGAATTTTCTACCTTCTAAAATAATTGTTTCGCTAGGAGATTCATCAACACCTGCAAAAAGAGAACCTGCCATAATGCAATTTGCACCACCTGCCAATGCTTTTACAATATCGCCTGTGTAACGAATACCACCATCAGCAATAATCGAAACGCCCGTTCCTTCGACAGCTCTTGCCGCTTCATAAATTGCATACAATTGAGGAACACCAACGCCTGCAACAATACGGGTCGTACAAATACTTCCTGGGCCAACACCAACTTTGACAGCATCAACACCAGCATCAACCAATGCTTTTGCACCATCGCCCGTTGCAACATTGCCTCCAACTATCTGTAAATCAGGGTATTGTTGTTTTATTTTTTTAATGGTTTCCAAAACACCACGAGAATGTCCATGGGCAGTATCTACACAAATCGCATCAACATTTACAGCAACTAATGCAGCGACTCGTTCCATTGTATCAGCTGTAACACCAACCGCAGCACCAACAACCAAACGACCAAAACTATCTCTACAAGAATTTGGATAATTGACGACTTTCATGATGTCTTTGTAGGTAATCAAACCAGCCAAAGTACCGTCAGGTTCGGTAACAGGTAATTTTTCAATTTTATTTTTTTGTAAAATATGTTTTGCTTCTTCGAGGGTCGTTCCAATAGGTGCTGTAATGAGCGATTTAGTCGTCATTAAATCCTTGACCTTTTGTCCCATATCGGTTTCAAAACGCAAATCACGATTGGTTAAAATGCCAATCAGCTTGTTTTGCTTATTCACAATTGGAATACCACCAATACTAAAGCGTTTCATCAACGCCAAAGCATCGCCAATGGTTGCATCACCCAAAAGTGTTACGGGGTCAATGATCATCCCGCTTTCTGAACGTTTGACACTTCTAATTTGGTCGGCTTGCGCATCAATCGTCATGTTTTTATGAACAATACCAATACCACCTTGGCGTGCAATAGCAATCGCCAAACGCTTTTCGGTTACTGTATCCATTGCAGCGGAAACAATGGGCGCATTGATTCGTAAATTGCGTGAAAATTGTGTTGAAATATTTACTTCACGAGGAAGAACTTCCGAGTAGCCAGGAAGAAGAAGCACATCATCAAAAGTAAGTGCTTCGTTGATGAATTTTGATTGGTAGTCTAATTTTATTGATTCCATGTGCAAAGGTACGATGTGAAAATTCAAATTTCAAAAAGTTTTTTTATTTTTTTTAAAATTAAGTATAAAAATAAAGTTTTTTTTCATTCGTCAAAAGTATTGTTGTAACTTTGGACTGTCTAAATGACAGTTGTTTTTGCTTTGCATGATATTTGTACAACTAAAAATACGATTTATTGTTAAATAATCTTGAACCCAACAAGGCGGATTATTAAACATTTTTTTTGATAAAAAAAATTAGATACAATGTTAAAAAAAGATGAATTTCAGAAGTATGCTACCAAACATTTGAATATGAGTAGTATGCACTTAGAAAAATACATGAATCAAGTAGGTGGTGTAGTAGCTCCGAATATTCATGCGTTCACACCAGCTGTTATTGAGGAGCGTCATTTGAATGTAGCCCAAATGGATGTTTTTTCTCGATTGATGATGGATAGAATTATCTTCATGGGTGTTCCCGTAACGGATTATGTGGCGAATGTTGTCCAAGCACAATTGTTGTTTTTGGAATCAGTAGATAGCAAACGAGATGTACAATTGTTTATCAACAGCCCAGGCGGCTCGGT
Source organism: Saprospiraceae bacterium (assembly GCA_043777755.1). Lineage (GTDB taxonomy): Bacteria > Bacteroidota > Bacteroidia > Chitinophagales > Saprospiraceae > CANHEE01. Next base: position 6,561 of record JAYWHK010000091.1, on the reverse strand, counting down.
GATTGATGGTATGGGTATCTATGATACGATGCAGTATATTACGCCTGACGTTTCTACAATTTGTACAGGTTTGGCAGCGTCGATGGGCGCAGTCTTGTTGGCAGCTGGTAAAAAAGGTAAGCGTACAGCATTGAAACATAGCCGAGTGATGATTCACCAACCTTCTGGTGGTATGCAGGGGCAAGCTCGTGATATGGAGATTTCATACAAATTGATGAAACAGTTGCAAAAAGAATTGTACGATATTTTAGTGGATCATACAGGACAGCCTTACGAAACCATTGAGGCGGATTGTGATCGTGACCGTTGGATGACTTCTTTTGAAGCCAAAGAATATGGTTTGGTAGATGAAGTATTAGAGCGTGGTGCTCGCAAAGAATTGCCTTCTGGGTTGGTATAAATGACAGGAAGCATTAAATAATGCTAACAATAAAATCAAAAGTCGTGAGGATTTTCATTTCCTCACGACTTTTTGTTGTTAATGGCATAAACTAAATACTGTGGAGAAGCAATTTTTTACTTCAAATCATCTAAATCTTTCGTAAATCCTTGAATATTTTTAGCTTTTTTGAACTTATCAGCTTCGTCTTTGGTTTTAAATTCTCCAACCAATATCTTATAAGACGTTTTCCCACCAGCATTTTCCACATTCAAAAGAATAGGTTTATTGTAAGCCGCTTTTAGTTCATCCATTTTTTTCATTACGTTGTCATATTGACCCAATGAACAAATCTGAATACTAAAGCCAGTGTTCACTTTACGAGAAATATCCAACTTGTACAAACCCGTACCAGGAGCATAAGTCCTTGTTTTTGTTTTTGTAGCAGTCGTAGCAACAGGTTTTGTCACTTCTTCGGAGTTAGGTTTTAAGCCTCCTCTTTTGATAGGTGCTGTGTCAGGGCGTACTTTTTTTAAGCCTTCACCTAACTTCGTTGGGCCCATTGATTCATTGAATCGAGTCAATTGCTTTCCATTTGCATCAAAAGCAATAATGGTTGGCAATACTTCTACTTTGAATTTCTCCTTCAACTCAAAACCTTCAATGTCGTCAATATCCACTTTGATAGAAATAAAGTTTCGGGACATATAATCTGCCAGACTTGGGTCGTTATAAGTTGTTTCGTCCATCCATTTGCAAGGAGTACACCAGCTTGCAACAAAATCCAAGATAATACTCTTGCCTTCTGCTTTGGCAAGTGCTTTGACCTCTTTGAGGTCAGCTTTTAGTGCGCCTTTATAAAATTTCACTTTGGTTTTGTCTGCGGAAAAGGCGATAAAAGGCAAACAGAACAGTGCGATGATGATTGATTTTTTCATAAATTCAAGGGACATTTTTTCAATACGTTTCAAATATTTTTATGAAAAAATAAATTACTCCGAATCAAGGACGTTTCGTATAAAATAATAATGATGTTGCGTTTCTGAATTCGTTGAAAGATTGATATAATAGTACAACGATAAAACATATTAAATAATTTCAATTATATCATTTTTTTTTGTATATTTTAGTAAAAATATTATATACGTAAAATTTTGAATATGTACTTCATTTTTAGTCAAATATTATACCATTTTTTAATATATAAATTTAATTTTACTTACTTTATCTTGAAGCTGGCAAGATTTCACATTTCAACGACACTTAATTTAGATTAAAACCCTAAGTTAAGCATTAATATTTAGCAACTATTTAGCGTCGAAAAGATTGAAGATTTCTTTATTTTTGCCAAACGCTGTGTTTTCCGTTTCTCCGTGGTAAAAATTGCAAAAGTGGTCAGAATATTAATGACTTTTAGACTTACGATTCATTTTTACTTACGACTCCTTACTATAGTATAAGCAAAGGATATTTGTTTTTATTTGTATTTTTTCATACCTTGCAGCCGTTTAGAAAATCAAAAAATATTTTAGGCATAAATTTAGAAAACAATGCGGACGACAGCAGCAATCACAGGCGTACACGGATATGTTCCTGACTATATTTTAACAAATGCAGAACTCGAAAAATTAGTAGATACCAATGATGAATGGATAACATCTCGTACAGGTATCAAAGAGCGTCGAATCTTGAAAGAGCCTGGCAAGGCAACTTCGGATATGGGCGCAGAGGCTGTCAAAGGGCTTTTGGCAAAAACCAATACTGACCCAATGGATATTGAGTTACTGATATGCGCAACTGTTACGGGTGATATGATTTTTCCTGATACAGCTAATACTATTGCAGATAAAATTGGTGCAAAAAACGCTTTTGGCTATGATATTAATGCTGCTTGCTCAGGTTTTTTATATGCCTTGGTAACAGCTTCCAAATTTATAGAAACAGGTACTTACAAAAAAGTAGTGGTCGTTGGTGCTGATATGATGTCTTCCATTGTAGATTATCAAGACAGAGCAACGTGTATTATCTTTGGCGATGGTGCTGGCGCAGTTTTGTTAGAACCAAATCAAGATGGTTCTGGCGTGATAGACAGTGTTTTGAAAGCCGATGGCAGTGGTCGTCAGTTTTTGCATCAAAAAGCGGGTGGTTCATTAAAGCCAGCAACAGTAGAAACCGTTTTAGCACGTGAGCATTTTGCTTTTCAAGAAGGCAAATCGGTATTCAAATCAGCGGTGAATGGCATGGTGACAACTTGCCAACAAGTACTGGAGCGCAACAATTTAGCTGTTGATGATATAGCATGGTTAGTACCACACCAAGCCAATATGCGTATTATTTCTTCGGTAGGAGAGTATTTTGGAATACCTTCTGAACGAGTAATGGTTAATATTCAAAAATATGGCAATACTACAGCGGCAACACTTCCACTTTGTTTGTGGGAATACGAATCACAACTAAAAAAAGGAGATAATATTCTTTTAACTGCATTCGGCGGCGGTTTCACTTGGGGTTCTGTCTATGTAAAATGGGCGTACTAAGTTCTTAACAAAAGCCCATTTGAAAAAGATAAAACTTTTCAAATGGGCTTTTTTATTTTATAAATTTGTTTTTACAAAGTCCTGCGTATATTTTTTTATCATTTCTCTTACACTTTCAAACTGAGCCATGATTTGTTCTTCTGTTCCTATTGCTTTGGCTGGGTCGGGAAAGTTATAATGAAATTTTTGCGCTTCTGTTGGGAAGAAAGGGCAACGTTCTTGCGCATTATCGCAAACGGTAATCACAAAATCGAAGTCAATATCAAAATATTCACTTACATTATTCGACGTATTTTTAGAAATATCAATACCATCAGCAGCCATGGTTGCAATTGCTCTTGGATTCACGCCATGCGTTTCTACGCCAGCACTATATACTTTCACGCTACGCCCATCTGTAAAATGTTTGAAATAGCCATCTGCAATTTGGCTTCGGCAGCTATTGCCTGTACAAAGAATAAGAATATTTTTCATAATGATTGCTTTCGCTGTATTTTGATTTATTAAAAAATCAAACAATTTTTTAATTTTGCTTAATTTTAATTTTTTATACTTTTAAATTACAACCTTTGGCGCATCGTTTCATAAAGCATAATTCCTGCGGCTACCGAAACATTAAAAGAATCCGTTGTTCCAATTTGTGGAATAATGAAACGCTCGTTCACCTTTCTCAAAACACCTTCGCTAACACCTTCTCCTTCAGAACCCAACACAATGGCTGTTGGCAAAGTAAAATCCAAATCAAATATTTTTTTTCTTCCTGTCAAATCACTTGCAACGACTTGAATACCAGAGTTTTGTAAAAATTCAATGGTTTTAATCAAACTATTTTCTCTACACACTGGAATTCTTGCCAACGCTCCTGCTGAAGTTTTTAAAGAATCCTCATTGATGTGTGCACTTCCTTTTGCAGGTTGAATCAACGCATGAACACCACTACATTCTGCGGAACGTGCGATAGCTCCAAAGTTACGAACATCAGTAATACCATCTAAAATCAACAAAAGTGGATTTTCGCTTTTTTCAAAAATGGTTGGCAATAAATCTTCGATGGACACAAACTCCGCCAAAGAAATAAAGCCTACAATACCTTGATGATTGCCCCTAACAAATTTATTTAAGCGTTCTTTTGGAACGACCTGAAGTGGAACATTATAGTCCCGACAAAGATGACGAATCTCTTTTTCGAACTCACCACGCAAGCCTTCTTGGAATAAAATTCGGTGCATCGGTCTGCCCGATTGTACGGCATCTAATATCGGATGTCTGCCACAAATAATTGTTTCTGTCGTTTTTTCCTCTCTCATACTGCAAAGATACGAATAAGTGTGTCATAAAATATATAAATTTTGATTTTTTGCAACAGAAACCTTATTTTTTTCGTATTTTAGCGCAATACTTTAAAATTTTCATATTTTATAAAATTATGGCAAAGCAACGTTCACAAAAATACCCAATATCCAATAATGCTTCGGCTGCTGCAAATGTAGAAGCTATACCAAGCGAAAACAAAGGTTGGACTGCCTTATTGATTGTTTTGGCAATCACTTTTTTGGCGTTCACCTCATCACTCAACAACAAGTTTGTGAATTGGGACGACGATGTCAATATTGTTGAAAACGAAAACACCGAAATATTAGATTGGTCGCACGTCAAGGCAATTTTTACCAGTGATGTAATTGGTAACTATAATCCGTTGCCGATTTTGACATTGGCAATTGAGCGTCACTTTGTAGGTTTGGAAGGAACATGGTTGTACCACTGGACCAACCTTTTATTGCACCTTCTTTGTGTGTTTTTTACCTTTCGTATAACAAGAGCCTTAGGATTAAGTATCTGGGCATCAGCATTTTGCGCACTACTTTTTGGAATACACCCTTTGCGTGTAGAGTCGGTGGCTTGGGTAACAGAAAGAAAAGACGTTTTATTTGCAGCTTTTTACTTACCAGCATTTTACCTCTACATTAGATATGTAAAAGAAGAAGAAAATCGTAGAAAACTCTACGTTTATATGCTAATTCTGTTTGTTTTTTCTTTATTGTCAAAAGTTCAAGCGGTAGCGTTGCCGCTTTCGATGTTGGCGTATGATTATTATGCACGCCGAGTAAATTTGAACGACATCAAAGGTCTTTTCAATATGGTAGTAGAAAAAATCCCTTTTTTCTTATTATCATTGGCATCTGGTTTGACAAACGTTTATTTCTTATCAAAAAATTCATCTATTGGTATTGGAATGGACGACGATATTACACATTTTACTTTTTTAGATAGATTGGCGATAGGTGGATATTCTTTTATGGTCTATTTGATGAAGCTGATTTTTCCTTATGAAATGTCACCACTCTATCCTTATCCACAAGCCTTAGATTGGACATTTTACATTCTTGCGCCAATTGGCGTAGCAGCTGTTTTTTATGCTATGTATAAAATATATCAAAGTGACAATAGAGCTGTTGTGTTTGGCTTTTTATTTTTCTTTTTGAATGTAGTATTTATGTTGCAAATTGTAGGTGCAGGTCAAGGTTTCTTAGCGGATCGTTTTACATACATTCCATATTTTGGCTGTTTTTTCGTTGTTGCTTATTTATTTGATAAGGTTATTTCAAGTCAAGAGTCTTCTTCTAAAACAATGGCTTATGGTTTGTCAGGTATTTTTGTTCTGATGTTCTCATTAATGACTTTTCAACAAAATAAAATCTGGGAAAATGGCGCAACGCTTTGGACACACGTATTGAAATACTATACCAATTCGGAAATGGCTCTTGGAAACAAAGCCCGTTATCAGCGTGAGGTATTAAAAGACTACAAAGCAGCCTTAGAGAACTTTTCAAAATCTTTATCCATCAAACAAAAGCCTGAAACGCATAATGGTCGTGGAAAAACATATTTCGACATGGGCAACGGGGCTGAATTGACCCAAAAAGCAATTGCCGATTATACGGCGGCATTGTCACTACCATCTTTGGCAAAATTAGAGAAAAAAGCCATCGGGGAAATTTATGCCAATCGTGGTGCTGCTTACGGGCGATTAAGTGAAGAAGCCAAGGACCGAAATTACCTTAGTTTGGCGTTGGCAGATATTAATAAAAGTGTTGATTACGACACTAAAAATAAAAATTCTTATTTGAATGGTTATTTGATTTGTAGCCAATTGGGCAATCATCAGGGAGCAATTGAAAATATTGACAAATACATTGCGTTGAGTCCTTACGAAGCTGATATGTACTATAGTAGAGGTATGGAAAACCGACGTTTAAATAATTTACCAGCCGCATTAAAAGATTTTAACGATGCACTTATATATGCTCCAAATGACATAAAAAGAGCAAAAAGTTCTGCTGAACGTGCTGAAAAAACTAAAAACACAGCATACTATTACTTAGAACGTGCCAGAACTTATGTTGCAATGGGGAATTTAAATGCAGCTAAAATGGATTTGGCAAGTCTGAAAGGAGTTGGCGAGCAAGTGCCACCAGATATGAAAGCCTACGAATAGGTGAAATTCAAAATATAAAAAAGTAAAAAAATTATGTTCACAGGAATTATTGAAGTATTAGGTAATATAAAAAACATTGAAAAAGAAGGAACAAATGTTCATTTTACAATCGTATCTGACATTTCTTCTGCCCTAAAAATTGACCAAAG
>JAYWHK010000090.1:0-11712 GCA_043777755.1 Saprospiraceae bacterium | reverse complement strand
TTACTTTAATACTGTTTTAGCCAAGCCATTTAAGTGGTCTTATAATGGTAAGCCTTGTAAGTCTTAATTCGTTAGCCATTTAATGGTCGTGGCAGTAGTTGCTTTGCATCTGCCAACCAATCATTGAAGGGAGCAACCTTAAAAAATACAAATATTGGTACTGCTTATTTTGATGCTTCTGGTCGAATGTCCTTTGTGGTATTAAAAACTAACTTAGAGCCAGTATTTGAAAAAGAATTTTTTGCTGGTAAAGAATTCTACGCACTTACCGAAGATACAATAATAGGTAAAGGAATCAATCCTGACGAGGAGCGCAGTGGCAACAAAACCATTTTGCGCAAAGGTTGGTATCCCATCATCGAAACCGAAGACAGTTATGTCATCTCTTTTACTTTGAAAAACGAATAAAAAAGTAATTTTTTAATCAAAATTAAGTCATGAAAAAAATAATCCACCTCTTTTTTGCGCTTTTGAGCGCAGCCCTGTTGCAGGCAAACACGCCTACGCCACGGGACAGTTTTTTGCTTTTAGCCAGCGAAATCAGAACGGCTACGGACAAAATACAAGCGGAATATGACCTCAAATTGCAAAATCTACACGAAGCGATGGCAGCCAATAAAGCCGTTTTAGCACACAAAGAGCTGAAAGGTGAATTTGACGCTACTTATTTGGAGGCATTGTCACTCAAAATTCATTTTATGGAAGAAGCCGAACAATTGGAAGCTGAATCTCAATTCAACATCACCAAAACCCGCTACCGCAAAGGCGTGGAGCTTATCAAAATGGTCTATGAAAAAGTATTGGCATTGGATCATCACTTTGCTGCGCTTCAAACGTACCAGAATATTGCTCAAATGACCAATCCCAATGCTTATCCTGAGTTTCAAAATGCCAAAACACTTTTGGATAAAAAAAACAATAAATCAGAGAATCCTTTACAATTGCCTGCTATTTTGGCAAGTAACCCTTATGTGGCGGTTGCCAATACGATTGTCAATTTTGTCGTATCTGGCGCAAATCACAAAGAAAAAGACGTAGAAATAGAAAAAATTGCTTGTATCATGGACTTTACTGTTCGCATGAACTCTGATTTGAACATCATCAACCATGAAACGGGTTTTTTGCGCAGCACCAATGCATCGCTCAAAGATGAATCTGCCATTTTGTTTGACGAATATGTCAAAGTGGTTGGTTATACCACGCCAATTGACCGTTGCCGCAAAGCCGACGATTGGGACAAAGTATATGAAATGCTCGACGTGTATATTACAGAAATGGAAGTGACACTCAAAAAAACACCAAATGACAAAAGTGTTTATAAACGACAAGTTAATTTGGAGTTTTCAATAGACAGACTTTTGGATTATATCAATAAATACAGCGCATTTGTATCGCAAGGCGAAAAATATTACCAAAAATTCAAGGGCATTGTAAGTACTTACGAAAACCAAGCAGCTTGCGCAGGGAAACTGCCAAAGCAATTTGGCGATTTACAAAAAGACATTGACATTTCGATAGAAAAATTTAATAATTCTTACAATATCTCTGAACTTAAAGGTTCAAAACTCAAAGATTTACTCTACGGCTCTTCATTGGACAATTAAGAAAGCAATGATGAATGATAAATAAAATTCAAATATTCCTTGTTCGACTATAAAGGTCACAAAGACAACGTCTTTGTGACCTTTATTTCTTTTATGGGTTGAAATTAAGTATTATTTTACTATATTTTTTTAAGAAAAGATAGTAACTTTGTGGATAAAAACAGTAAAAAAATGCAGCACACCGCAATGTCTATCAGAACCTTTATTGGTGCAAAAAATTTTGAAGAATCAAGAGCGTTTTATACCAAATTAGGTTTTGAAGAATCTATTATTTCCAACAATATGTCTTATTTCAATATTTTTGAACAATTGGGGTTTTATTTACAAAAAGCCTACGTTAAAGATTGGGTGGACAATTCTATGATTTTTTTAGAAGTAAAAGACGTTCATACGCACTGGAATGAATTGCAAAATCTTGATTTGACCAAGCATTTCAGCAATGTAAGAATATCGTCTATTGTTGTCAATGATTGGGGCAAAGAATATTTTTTGCACGATCCGTCAGGAGTTTTGTGGCATATTGGGCAATTTGGACAATGATTTGGATATTAAAATACAAAATAACAACTAAAATAAACTTTAATTTATGTCAATAAAATCATTTCAAGTAGCATTTATACTTACTTTATTTTTGAGTAATTTTGCAACAGCTCAAAAAGTAGCACCTTACAAAAACCCTACATTACCCATCGAAAAACGAGTAAAAGATTTACTCTCCAAAATGACCTTAGATGAAAAAGTAGGTCAGTTGAACCAACTCAATGGTGGTGTAATGACAGGGCCACAGGCAGCAAAAGAACCTGGGCAGCTGGCAAAATTGCAGCAAATGAGAGAAGGAAAAGTTGGCTCTTTTTTGAATGTGGTTGGCGCAGCCGAAACGAAAGCGGTACAAAAAATTGCCATTGAAGAAACCAGATTGGGAATCCCAATGCTTTTTGGGTACGATGTTATTCATGGTTATAAAACCATTTTTCCGATTCCGCTGGCAGAGGCTTGTTCTTGGGATTTGGCGATGGCTGAAAAAACAGCAGAAATTGCTGCAAAAGAAGCCGCTGCCGCAGGTTTGCACTGGACTTTTGCGCCGATGATGGACGTTTCGAGAGAGCCACGTTGGGGTCGAGTAATGGAAGGTTCGGGCGAAGATCCTTATTTGGGCGGACTTTTGGCAGCAGCAAGAGTCAAAGGATTTCAAGGAAATATGGACAACAATCACGTATTGGCTTGTGTAAAACACTTTGCCGCTTATGGCGCACCCGAAGGCGGTCGTGAATACAATACGGTTGATATTTCTCGTTATTCGCTTTGGAACAATTACTTGCCACCTTACAAAGCAGCCGTGGACGCTGGTGCTGCAACGGTAATGAACAGTTTTAATACGCTTGATGGTATTCCTGCGAGTGCCAATAAGTTTTTAGTGACCGATGTTTTGAAAAAACGTTGGAATTTCAAAGGACTTGTTGTATCAGATTGGGGTTCTTTTGGGGAATTAATCGCCCATGGTCACGCTGAAAATGGCGCAGATGCTGCTCAAAAATCAATTTTGGCAGGTAGCCAAATGGATATGGAATCACGTGTTTTTATTGAGAATTTAACAAAATTAGTTCAAGATAAAAAAGTTCCAATGGCTGTAGTGAACGAAGCCGTTTCAAAGGTTTTATACTTAAAATTCAAGTTGGGACTTTTTGACAATCCTTTCCAATTCCATGATGAAAATCGAGAGCGTACAACACTTTTTACCAATGAAAATTTAGCCGTTGCTCGTGATGCTGCTAAAAAATCAATGATTTTATTGAAAAATGACAACAATACTTTGCCTTTATCAAAAGGATTAAAAAATATCTTGGTTGTTGGACAATTGGCTGATAGTCAAGAAGATGCGTTGGATTTTTGGTGTGGAAAAGGCGAAAGTAAAGATGTTGTAACTTATCTAAAAGGTATTTCTAATAAAATGCCTTCGGCAACTGTAACTTACGCAAAAGGATATGAAGATACAGGCAAAACGTCTGAAACTTTGCTCAATGAACTTTCCGAAAAAGCAAAACAAGCTGAAGCGATTGTCGTTGTTATCGGAATAAGCGGCACAAATGCTGGCGAGGCAAGAGCAATGGCTGACATTAATCCTTCGGAAGGACAAATAGAAGTTTTACGTCGTTTGAAAGCAAGTGGAAAACCATTTACGGTTTTCGTTCACGCTGGTCGCCCGATGATTTTGACGGAAGTTCAAAAACTCGCTCCTGCCATTTTGAACACTTGGATTGGTGGAACAAAAATGGGCGATGCCGCAGCAGATATTTTGTTTGGCGACTACAATCCTTCTGCCAAAACAACCATGTCATTTCCTTATGCTGTGGGTCAAATTCCAGTATATTACAACACGAACAACACGGGTCGTCCGCACAAAGATGGTGGCGAAGGCCCAGCGCATTTTTGGGTTTCTCGTTACCGTGATATTCCTAATTCCGCCTTGTATCCTTTCGGGTTTGGATTGAGTTATAGTACTTTTGTGTACAGCGATTTGAAATTGAGTACAGCAGAAATGACTAAAAATCAGCAAGTTACGGCAACAGTCACACTAAAAAATACAAGTAATAAAGATGGTGAAGAAATTGCACAATTGTACATCAGGGATTTGGTTGGCTCTTATGTTCGTCCTTTAAAAGAATTAAAAGGTTTTCAAAAAGTAGCACTCAAAGCAGGAGAAACCAAGACTTTGACATTCATTATTGAGCCATCTATGCTGAGTTATTTTGATGAAAATGGAAATACTTTGTTGGAAGCTGGTAATTTTAAAATCTTCGTTGGCGGCAATTCAAGAGATGTATTGGAGGTGGATTTGAGATTGAAGTAAAATAAAAATAGCTCTTATTATACTTTTTAGCCAAAAAGTATAATAAGAGCAAAGTTAATTATACTTTTGAAGCTAAAAGTAAAATATGGATATAGCTAATTATACTTCGGGTACATTTCAAAAAGGCTTTCAGTACGAATATTTTTTGCCTTCATTTATCAATCATTCTTTTGAATGGAATGATGCGCAGCTCAATGAGCTTTTGGAAGAGGCTTCTTATCAAATTGGACAACTCAATGCTTTTGCCCAGTTAGTTCCAGATGCGGATATGTTCATAAAAATGCACGTAGCAAAAGAAGCAACGGTTTCGAGTCATATCGAAGGAACTCAAACGCAACTGAGTGAAGCATTTTTTCGTTTAGAAGATATTGCAAGTGAGCGTCGAGATGATTGGCAAGAAGTTAGGAATTACATTGATTCTATGAATTTTGCCATCGAAAAGTTAAACGAATTACCACTTTCTAACCATCTTTTGAAACAAACTCATGCTATACTTTTAGATGGTGTGAGAGGCAAACATAAATTACCTGGCGAGTTCCGAAGTAGTCAAAATTGGATTGGTGGCGCATCTTTGAGTGACGCTGTTTTTATTCCACCTGCTCATCAGCTATTAGACGAATTGATGGGCGACCTCGAACTTTTCTTGCATAACCATGATATTAAAGTTCCTCATTTAGTTAAGGCTGCAATTTTACATTACCAATTTGAAACTATTCACCCTTTTTTAGATGGAAATGGACGACTTGGACGATTGCTGATTGTTCTTTATTTGGTTGAAAAAAAGATTTTAGAAAAACCATTGCTTTATATTTCTGACTTTTTTGATAAAAATAGAATACTATATTATGATAACCTTACGAGAGTGAGAACACACAATAATTTACGACAGTGGTTGCTTTTTTTCTTGGTTGGTGTAAGAGATACCGCCAAAAAATCAAGCCAAGTATTACAGAATATTATTCAATTAAAATTAAAAACGACTCAGAAAATTGCCCACTTAAATAGTAAAAGCACTAAAAAAATACAGTTGTTAGAATACCTTTGGTCACAACCTATTTTACAATATTCTGATGTTTGTGAACATTTACAAGTAACTGCCAAAACAGCAAATAAGCTAATTGTTGATTTTCAAAATTTAGGCATTTTAGTAGAAGTCACGCAAGGGCAACGCAATAAAATTTATGCTTTTCAAGAATACCTAAATTTATTTGAAGCATAATTTTAGCCCAACTACTTAACAACAATAACTCTTAATTATACTTTTTAGCTAAAAAGTATAATAAGAGCAAAATTAATTATACTTTTGGAGTACATTTTAAAATAAAAAAAAATTTTGCAATTTTAAGTAAAGTATGTAATTTTACAAACTAAAATAAATAAATAATGACAATACCGCAAACAAATTATGTAGTTGATAATCATGGGCAAAAAATGTTTGTTCAATTAAATGTACAAGATTGGGAAAATTTTGTAATAGAGTTTAAACGAATCGAAAGTATGTTCTTGATGAAAAGTAAGCTCAAAGCAGCTTTTAAAGAGGTTCGTCAGATTCAAAGTGGAGAAAAAAAAGGTGCAACATTAAATGATTTTTTGAATGAATTGTAGCATTATCGCAATTGACGACTTTAAGAAAGACGCTAAAAAGTTGCTAAAAAAATATAATTCTCTAAAAAACGAGTTGGAGAAACTCCAAATACTATTGTTGGAAACTCCAAGACATGGAATACTTATTCACAAAGATACTTATAAAATTCGCTTGGCAGTCAAAAGTAAAGGAAAAGGTAAAAGCGGTGGAATGAGAATAATCACTCATGTCGTAGAAGTAGAAATAAAAGTAGATGAAAATCAAATCGAACAAAATACAACTGTTTTTTTATTAGCAATTTATGACAAGTCTGATATGGAAAATATATCTGATAAAGACTTAAAATACCTTATCAATATCGTTAATACAGAACTTGACAGTGAGGAATAAATTTTAAATTTATGAACAATGCTCTTTTTGGAATACCAAAACTTGATGTCTATGCAGTGATAGGCATTTTGGTGTTTTTTAGTTTGATAGAAACTTTGACAGGGCTTTTGCAACACAGCAAAAGAACAAAAAACGATTGGATTCAAGAAATCGGGAGTTTTTTCATATTGAGTTTGATTCAAAAACCAGCGATTGTAATGATTGTTTTTATAATATTCAATCATTTTTTACCTGATTATCAGTACATTATGAACAATTGGAGCTTGTGGATTGCCCTTGCAATTTACCTGCCCGTTGATGATTTATTGCAGTACTGGTACCATCGTTCCGCACACGAACACGAATGGCTTTGGAAGTTGCACCGCACACATCACCAAGCCGAAGAAATGGGCTTTTTTGTTTCTTATCGCAATGCAGCCTTGTATTATGCTTTTATGCCAAATATTTGGTGGATTGGTATTGTTGCTTTTTTAGGTGGTGGAAAGGCGATTGCACTTGGTTTGATTTTAAAACAATTGGTCATTATCAGCTCGCACAGTCCTACAAAATGGGATCAATACTTGTATAAATTTCCTATTCTAAATCCCTTGACCTGGCTCATTGAACGCATCATTATTACGCCTGCTTTTCATTTTGCCCATCATGGAAAATCCATGAAAGATGGTATCAGCGATCCAAATGGAAATTATGGCAATATGTTTTCAGTTTGGGACCAACTTTTTGGAACAGCAAAATTTACACGCCAATTCCCAACAGATTTGGGCTTGATGAACGATACGCACGACAATTGGAAAGTTGCTTATTTGTATCCTTTTGTAAGTTCTGACAATGCCGAAAGCGAACTTTCAAGAGATTTTTCTAAGCCAAACACCAATGTTTCCGAAGCTGCGGTAGTTCATTTGGAAGCTGGCGAAAAATACTTGTGGTGTCAATGTGGAAAAAGCAAAACACAGCCTTTTTGTGATGGCTCGCATCATGGTTCTACGGATAAACCTATGCTTTTTGAAGCTACTCGAACAGGAAATGTCAAACTTTGCCAATGTAAAATGACCAAAACTGGTCCTTTTTGTGACAATTCGCATTTGAATATATCTGAAAAATGGGGTGTATAACAAATTTACATCGAATTATAAAAATTTTGTCCCCGTGCAAGTTTTTTGTAATTTCGAAAGTCGAAAGTCGAAAATAAAGACTAATTTTTCGACTTTCGACTCTCGAAATTACAAAGAATTTTACAAGAATCCCAAAGCTATAAAATAAACTGCAAATTTGTTATATACCCTTAATATCTATCGCTCCTGCAATTCCAACTCTACACGACGGTTTTCGTTCTTACCAGCAGGTGTGCTGTTGTCCATAATTGGCATAGACGAACCGTAACCGCTGTACTGCAAACGATTTTTAGCAATGCCTTTAGTTGTAAAAAATTCATAACAACGTTTAGCTCTTTTTTCAGACAAAATTTGATTTTTAGCTTCATTTCCTACGTTGTCCGTATGACCTGAAATTACCAAACCATATTTTGGATTTGCCTTCAAAATCGTAGAAATTTTACTCAAATCAACAAAAGAAGTTTTTGTCAAAACATCAGAATTTGTATTGAATTTGATGCGTTTTGCGCTTTTTTTGATGATAGAAGTCAATTCTTCGTAGCTTTTTGGCTGTGCTTGAGCAGCAGAATTTGCTTTTGTTGGACGCAATACCACTACTTCTTCACGAGTAGGACAACCTTTACTGTTTCTACCATATACTTTCGGACAAGTATCTTTGCTGTCTTCTATACCATCGCCATCAGCGTCAGGACAACCACCAAGATTTCGTGAGCCAGAAACGGTTGGACATCTGTCTGCGCTGTCAGGAACACCATCATTGTCTTTGTCAGGAGGAGGGCAACCGCCTTCTTCACGAGGACCAGAAACAGTAGGGCAACGGTCTTCACGGTCAATGATTTTATCGCCATCTATGTCTTTTGGAGGACAACCATTGTCAATAGCCAAACCTACAACAGTCGGACATTCGTCTTTAACATCAATAATGTTATCATCATCACTATCGGGGCAACCATTAAACTTTTTTGAGCCGGCGGCAGTTGGGCAATCATCGTCTTTGTCTGAAAGTCCATCGTTATCAGAGTCAGGGCAGCCATTGAGTCGTCCAGATTGCGTCGGGCAAGCATCATCTTTGTCAGCAAAACCATCTTTATCAGCATCAGGACAACCTTTTAAGTTTCTGTCACCAAAATCATTTGGACAAAGATCGTCAATATCAGCTACACTGTCATTGTCAATATCAGCGCAACCTCTAAGTGATTCCGAGCCAAAAACAGTTGGACAACGGTCTTCTTTGTCCGCAATTCCATCTTGATCGACATCAGGACAACCATTCAATGCACGTTTTCCTGCATCTTTCGGACAAGCATCTACGGCATCTAAAACTCCGTCATTGTCAGCATCAGGTGGCAAAATACGGTAATTTAAGCCCAACATCACCATTCCGTAAGCATCTTTAAGCTTTGAATTGCCAGAATAACTGATACCATCTAAGTAATCGCTCAACGTTGGACGAAAACCAGCTTCTACATTCATAGAAATAGTTTTGCTCAAATCAAGACGCAAACCAGCACCAAAAGGCAATGCCAAAGCTGCTTTTTTACGCTCTTTTAAATCTCTGTTGATTTCTACTAAAGGAATAATTGGGTTTCTTTCGCCTTGAATGTTATAATCTACATCAAAACCAACAACTCCAATTGCGCCACCAATGTAAGCATAAGGAGAAAGTGTTTTGTAAAATCTTCCATCAACAAAACGTTTTTTAGCACGGAAATCGTATTCTAAAATTCCAGCAAATTCATGTAGCTGATTGTTGTACTTAAAAGCTCTTTTGTCACGCCATTCGATGCCCATACGGGTTTCATCACCTGAAAGCGACAAAGCAGTGTAAGAAAGTTTGAGTGCCAAAGCGGGTTTGATAAAATAGCGCATATTTACACCATAAGCAGCGGTTGTTCCTTTCGGAAAAGTTTCAGTACCTTGGGTATCGCTGAGGTGATTGGCAGCTCCTGCGGCAATGCCAAACTCCATTTTTGGCTGTGCCAAAAGTAAAAAGGGAATAAAATAAAAAAGTGTGAGTAGTTTTGATTTCATTAAAAAATTGTGATTGAAATTAAAAAATGTGTAGTTTTAAATAAAATTAATATAATTTTGACATAGAAATTTAAACCATTTTGTTGCGACACAAACGATTGTACTTTTTAGCCAGATAATGAAAAAACAAATAAGTTAAGGAAATTGGGATAAATTGCTCTTTTGCTTTTTTCTAAGAAAGGCGATTTTCAACTTTTAAGTGCTTTTATTTATTAAAAAATTAAGCAATAAATAAAACGCTGATAGATAAGAATTAACATATTTATGTCAATCGGGTGCAAAAGTATAACAATACAATTAATATATATAATTTTTGAAATATAATTTTGTAATATTTATTTTTTGAATAATAAAAATTTATATATAACGGTTTTAATTTTTAAGAATAAAGTATAAACGGCTAAGTGTAATAAAATTGCGAATACAAAATACATTGTTTGGTTAAATTTCATAAAAAGCTGTACTTTTGTCCCTCAAAAAAATAAGTATTACTTTATGTTAATTGGTTTTATAAGTCTTTATTTGTTGGTAACGGTACTGATTGGTTGGTGGGCCTCTCGTTTTGTTAAAAATACCGCTGACTTTGTAGTGGCTGGGCGTAGCTTGCCATTTTATATGGTAACGTGTGGACTTTTTGCAGAATGGTTTGGTTCTGAAACGCTAATGGGCTCTACCAAAGAGTTTGTTGAAGGCGGTATTTTAGCTGTCATAGAAGAGCCGTTTGGCGCAGCATTGTGCTTGATTTTGGTTGGTTTGTTATTGGCAAGACCTCTTTATCGAATGAATTTGCTGACTTTTTCTGATTATTTCCGCCTACGCTTTGACGAAAAAACAGAGATTACGTCAGCCATCATGATTGTGCCATCTTACTTCGGTTGGGTTGCAGCGCAGTTGATTGCTTTAGCAATTATTTTGAACGTAATTGTCGGATTACCAATTAATTATGGTATTTTTATTTGTGCTGCAATGGTTACATTTTATACTTATGTTGGAGGAATGTGGGCGGTTTCGATAACGGATTTTGTGCAGACAATTATGATTGTCGTTGGACTTGCTTTTGTGATGTTTGATGTTGTCGGCAAAGTAGGTGGCTTTGGGACTTTGGTAGCGAGCCAGCCCGAAGGTTTTTTTCGTTTTTACCCAAAAGAAAATACCACGATGCATTGGGTAGAATACGCAGCGGCTTGGCTAACGGTTGGTTTGGGTTCTATTCCGCAGCAAGATGTTTTTCAGCGTGTGATGTCTGCAAAAGACGAAGATACAGCGGCTCGCTCGTCGTTTGCCTCAGGAATTTTGTATTTAACGATTGCTTTCATGCCACTTTTTATTGGTTTGGCAGGAAAAAAACTATATCCCGAATTGGTCGCCGAAGGGCAAGATATTCAGATGTTGATTCCTCAAATGGTACTACAACATGGTAATTTATTGGTACAAGTCTTATTTTTTGGTGCATTACTATCTGCTATTTTGAGTACTACATCAGGTGCAATCTTAGCACCTGCAACCGTCATTGGCGAAAATTTGGTCAAGCCTTTTTGGAAAGATAGGAGCGACGAACAAACGCTTTTCATCATGCGCTTGTCAGTTGTTTTTGTAACATTGGTGTCTGTTTGGGTCGCTACGCAGAGCAATGATATTTTTGATTTGGTCAGACAATCGTCCTCTATTAGCTTGGTTGGCTTATTTATTCCTTTGATGGCTGGTATTTATTGGAAAAAAACTACATCAATTGGAGCGACAGCTTCGATGATTAGCGGAATGGGCGTTTGGGCATATTTTGAGTTTTTTCACCACATCGAATTTCCAACTATTTTTGTAGGATTAGCCGCTGGGTTGATGGCGTTATTGGTCGGTAGCTGGTGGGAAGGTAGAAAAACGAATTAGACTGTCAGGTGACATTCGTGATTAATATTTTCAACTTTGCAATGTATTACTGTTTTTTTAGTTTTTTAATGTTTGCTATTGTTTGAAATGGTTCTAACTAATTGAAAACCAAAACAATATAACAATTGTGAACAATAGCAAACTTTTAAAACAATGTATTCTGAAAACTACGGAGAAGTTTTTACGTGGTTAAAAGAGATATTTTTGCAAAAAATATTTCTTTCTCTGCGTTCTCTGCGCCTTTGCGTGAAATTATCT
>JAYWHK010000089.1:0-11753 GCA_043777755.1 Saprospiraceae bacterium | reverse complement strand
TAAAAATAAAAAATTGATATTTTGCTATAAATTAAAATATTATTTTTCAAATTTTTTAAAAATGTTATGTTTTTAGAAAACTGGAACATCGAGTAATACCAATTTAGGTACTATTAAGATGTGTAATGCTCAAAAAATTGATCGAAGGAGGAATGACTATTTTTACCAGTAGTGGAAAACCAATCATGCTAGACATTATTCAATATCAAAAATATGATAATTTGCATGTTATTACTGGAACAAAGGGCATAATGGGGAAAGACACATTTTGCACAGCATCCTTTGTTTTATACTACAATAAAATAACTAATAAGCCTACAAGTAGTTATGTTGGTTCTATCTCAGCTTTTAATGGCAATCAAGCAATCCCTATAGGAACGGGTAATTTTTCTTTTAAAGATTTTGAGTTTGATATTTTTGACCCAATTAATCGAAAGTTCAAAGGAGGGGTAAGCTATTCACCAAGACAAGGTGGCAAAGTAACTGTTTTATTCAAATTTGAATAAATTTAGACTTTTGAATAAAAAATCTTATAAGAACTGCATTTGGCAAAGAGACTTTAGCTATCCCGAATAATGTATTTGACTTATATTTTATTCATTTTATTGAGTTTTGTTATCAAAATTAGATTTAATTTTCTTTTTTCTGCCTTTCCACATTTTACACTTCTTGGCGAAAAGACTTTTCTGTAAAAAGTGTAAAAAAGTATTGCTGCCCTTCACTGGACGTGATTTGTAAAGTAACAAGTAGTGCCAAGCTCCAGCTTGGCACTACCATTAATACGCAAACTCCAATCGCTGACAAGGGTAGCCAAACAGGAACTTTTCTTTGATAACAGTAGCAACTTTTTCTGGTACGTACTTTTCCCAACCTTGTTCGTCGGATTGTATCATATCCAGAACGTGTTTGCTATAAATATGCAAAAATTCAGGATGAGGATCTTTGATGTCAATGATTTGTTTGTTGTCTAACAAGTAGCGGTACAAAAATTTCATCGGCTCAGGAATAGGTAAGTTTTGCGCATTGAGCAAGTGTTTATCGTCATTTTGTAAAACAGGATAAACATAAAAATTAGCTTGTGCATTGAACAACTCGCCAAAAGCGGAAAGCAAACTCCCGTTGATGTTTTGATTGTACTTTTCATAAATCATATTTTGCAAAATTTTCACACCAACGACCATGGTCAGGTTTTGTGTGCGGTAATCCGCCAAATATTTTATCAAACGATGGTGTTGTTCGCAATTTGTGACCATTACGGTCTGCCCCATGGCACACAGCAGTTCAGCTCTATCTAAAAAATCTTGGTCGTCCAATTCTTCCTCTCCACCACGTAAATTATCCAAAGTAATTTCACTCAACATGATGGCTTTTGCTGGATTGACGTGCGGCTCTTGTTTGAACTGTTCAAAACTTGTCTTTAACATATCTTCGTTCACCAAAGTAACAGGTCGGAAGCTACCACGAACCACCAAGACTGATTTCTTATACAAAAGCTCAGAAGCGTGAAGATTTTTGCCGTCAGGTCCAAACATTGCTACGTCAGTCATGTTGTATTCCACCAATTTCAAGCTCAATAGGCGGTTGTCAATGTGCTTAAATTTGGGCCCTGTCAGGCGAACCATGTCTATTTGGACACGTCCGCCAAGGTTGTCCATTAAGGAAAGTAGAAGCTCTTCATGGTTTTTTTGGTAACGAAAAACGGCATAAATCAAATTGACTCCTAAGATTCCGACTGCTTGCTGCTGCAAACGGTTGTCACCATCAAGCATTTTGACGTGAATCACCAAGTCGTTAGATGGGCCTTGCGCTTCGGTTTGAAAGCGAACACCCAACCAGCCATCGCCTTTGATGGTTCTTGTAAAATTGATGGCGGCTACGGTATCGGCAAAAACAAAAAAAGTATTGTCAGGGCGGTCTTCTTCCAAACGCTCGACCATCAAGTTGTATTCATGGTCTAACATTTTGTACAAACGAGATTCGCAAACATAACGATTGCTTGGCTCTGGCCCATAGATTTGGTCAGAATAGATTTTGTCGTAGGCGGACATGGTTTTAGCAATCGTGCCTGCTGCTGCACCTGCTTGAAAGAAATAACGAGCGACCTCTTGTCCTGCCCCAATCTCGGCAAATGTACCGTAGATTTTTGGGTCTAAGTTAATTTCTAATGCTTTTTGTTCTGGCTCTAACGATGCGTGGTATATCATTTATTTTTTTAAAAAGCAAATACTTCCAAACCTCTTTCAGCAAAGATTTTATCATTGCTAATAATTGTTGATTCAGAAAGTATTGCTGATGCCATTATTGTAGCATCAGGTAATTTTACTTTATGTTTTAAACGTAGTTCACAAATTTTTTCAATCAATAAACCATCATTACTTTTTAAGTCAAGTATATTTACTCTTTCTTTAAATTTTTGAAAAAGTAATTTATCTCGTTCTGTAATCTTTGAAAATGATAAAAATTCTATCTCGCTTATTACAGAAATACCGAGCCAATTGGCTGAATTTACCAATTGTAATACTTTGTAATTGCCTGACATTAAGGCAATTATAGCATTTGTATCTAAAAAAAACCTACCATTCATTTCTCAATATTCTTTGTTCAGCAACAGCATCTCCTTCCCACTCTAACTGACCTGCTAAGTCAGAAAAATTATATTTTGGCGTAGGCTCTTGAACCGTACTTAGACTTTCTTTTTCTTCCACCTCAACATAAGTCAAAGTTTTTATAAAGTGCAAAAAAGCCAAATAATAACTGTCTTTTATTCTTAATGTTATCTCTCGCATTTTTTTAATTTTTTGGTTATTTTTTCTTTACCCTTGCAATAATTTTTTTCTTTTTAACATAGTGTGCCCTTTTTTTCTTTTTAAAAGACGTATTATATTATTAAAATTTTCAGGCTTACTTTCTACAGGTATTTGTGTTTTAACTATTTCAAGCGTTGGTTTACTAATTTGTTTCGAATTCATTAAACCCATTATGTCTTTCACTTCTTTAAGTGTTTCTTGCGCACGTTTGCGAATTTCTGCGGACGAGGCTTGAATAGCTGATTTTATTTCTTTTTTATTCTCTTGAATAACTATCATACGCTCTTTAATAGGCGAGATTACAGCAACAACAGCATCAGCAACAGCACCTTTTAATGCACCATATTGCAATGTACCAGCCTCATAATCAGCCATTAAGGAAGCGTGAGCATCCATGTTTTCACAAGCACGCAAAAGCTCAAAGAGGTTTTTTACGCCAGGACTCATTGCACCATCTGCCGAAGGGCCCGTATCTGTTACCGCAGTACGCACTTGTTTTCTTACAGCAGCTTCTTCGCCAAAAAGATTGATATAATGCTTTTCTCCAAGGCTTTTCGACATTTTTTTGTTCGGGTCAGCAAGTGATAACAATTTTGGAACATCTGTGAAAAGTGGTTGCGGACAAACAAAATATTCTTTTTCAAATTGAAAATTAAAGCGTTCTGCAATGTTGCGGGAAAGTTCCAGATGTTGTTCTTGGTCTTTGCCAATAGGTACAAAATCCGCACGATAAATCAAAATATCCGCAGCTTGCAAAACAGGATAAGAAAACAAACCAGCTGTCACCATTGCGCCACTTTCTTTTTCTTCCAATTGGTCGGTTTTATCTTTGAACTGAGTCATTCGAGTCAATTGTCCAAAAGACGTAACACAATTCAGCAACCAGCACAATTCTGTATGTTCTGGCACTAAGGATTGAATGAACAAATTTTCTGTTTTTATACCACACGCCAACAATTGAAACGTCATTTTCCAAGTGTTTTCACGCAAAACGTTTGCTTTGTAGGGCATTGTCATAGAGTGATAATCGACCACACCATAGGTACAATCAAATGTTGATTGCAAATCTACCCAGTTTTTGACAGCCCCAAAATAATTTCCTAAATGTATATCGCCCGTAGGCTGAATGCACGAAAGTACTCGTTTCATAATATATCCTTCCGTTTCACGGAATTTTATTTTTTATATTTTTTGAAAAAACCTAAAATCAGCGACCAAGGTCGCCATATAAGACCTAAAAGTATGTAAGAATTTTTTATCACGAATTTTGACAAATTAATCGAATTTACACGAATTACAATGCGATAATTCGTGTAGATTTTAGTAATTCGCTTAAATTAGTGTTGAAAATTACCCTAATTCGTTTTGAATCTTACCGTAAAGAAAAAGCAATAATAATACCAGCAACAACAACTGCCCCCAAAATCAGAAGTAAAAATCGAGAATTGTCCCTATAAAGATTAAACAACATTTCGACGACTTCTCGCCACGTCAATCCTGCGACGACACCTTCTCGTCCCATAACAAAATACTTTCGTTGTCCTTTGCGATGTTGGTCACCATGTTTCATCAAAATAAAAAAATCTTGATTGAGAAAAGCCAAATCGTACAATTCGTTTTTGCCTAATATTTCGGTTATAAACGTGTTGTTTTCTGCTAAAAAACGCCAAGCACCTTTTTGAATATTCCCATCAATCGAAATCATATATTCTCCATTAGGGTTGAAAATATGAAGTACTGATTCATAAAAATTATTCTCCTCCCGAACTTCGAGCCAACGTTTCGCCACATAGAAATCTTCTTCATAAAGGTCTTCACTCCATTTATAAACTTGCCCTAAAACATAATCAAGATGGTCGTCAAAACGCTCAAACTCTGGCAGTTCAAGCTCCAATTCTTTATTGACAGTATCAAAAAAACGCATTGCCATACTCTTAAATTTTCTCCGTTGATTGATAATTTGATGCAAAAATAATATTTTTAAACACAGTTTTTTATGTTTTATCTTAAAATTCTTGCTTTTTTGTATTTGTTAGCATAAAAACAATTAATTTTGTCCTGTACTAATTAAATATTTGCTCAAAACACAACAGTACTTATGGTTTTAACGAAGTATAATTTTATTCCTTTAAAAAAATACAAAACGTTTTTGATTCTTGTATTTTGCTTTTGTTGCTTTGTGCTGTATGCTCAGGTACGTCGTTCTGTGTTGGAGCGAAAGCGGCATATCATCATGGAACGCATTAAAGAAACAAAGTCGCAACTGAATGAAACTGCTGTAAAAAAGCAAAAAACGGAACAGAATCAAGCATTTATTCAAGGTGATATTGAGAAAAAAGATGCTAAAATGGACGTTGTAAGCGAACAATTGGATAATTCTTCTGAAAGTTTGATTCGCAGCTACGAAGTAATATCGTCGCTCAATGAAGACATTGTACAGTTGCGTTCTGATTATGGAATGATTGTCCGAAAGGCTTTTTACCAACAATTGAACCACAACGAAATTGATTTTCTTTTGTCTTCTGATGATTTTAACCAATTGAGTCAAAGGTTTTTTTATATAAAAAAAATTGACCAATTCAAAACACGCCAAGTGGAACTCATCAAAGGTACAATGCTTGCTTTGAAAAATAAAATCAATCGTTTGGAATTAAAAATTGAACAAAAAGAACAAACGCTGGATAATTTACAAGAACAAAAAGAAGTCTTGGCTGAAAAATTAGACCTCGAAGAAGGCAAACTTTCTAATCTTAGTAAAGAAGAATCTCGTTTGCGAAACGATTTAAGAATACAAAAAAGACAAGCTGAACGTCTTGATGGTATCATTAGTGCGGTCATCAGCGCAGAAATAGCGGAACGCCGCCGAGCAATTCAAGAAGCGGCTCGTGCCATTAGTGCTTATCGGACAAAAGAAAATGACAATACAACCGTGACTACAACACCAAGTACTGTCAATAAAAAAAGTAGAAGACGAGAACGCAAACAACGCCAAGAACAAGAAAGTATCGCCCGAACCAACGACGTAGAAATCAGAGAAACACCCGAAATTAAAGCACTTTCTGACAATTTTAGAAAAAATAAAGGCAATTTGCCTTGGCCAGTAGCACAAGGGGCGATTGTGAAAAATTTTGGGCGACAAGAACACCCAAGCCTTCGAGGTGTTTTTACCATCAGCAATGGCGTTGATATTCAGACGGTAGAAAATAGCGATGTAAAAGCTGTTTCCAACGGAAAAGTTGTTGCGGTTCAGTTTATTGTCGGTTCAGATTATTTGGTAATTGTACAGCACGGAAGTTTTTATACGGTATATTCTAACTTGGATAGAACCTACATCAGAAAAGGAGATACTGTCAGCTACAAACAAAGTATTGGCAAAGTAGCTTCTAATAAAGTTCACTTTGAAGTGTGGAACAACAGCAGCCGTGAGAATCCAAAAAGTTGGTTGGCAAAACTTTGAAAATAAAATTGTGACTATTTTTCTTTTCTCCGTATAAATAATAGGTGAATAAAAGAGTAGCAGCTAACAGGCTACAAAAAGAGGTTAATAGTTTTTCATAACGCATGTTGAAGGCTGTCATGTTTTTCGTGACAGCCTTCTTGTGTTTCATGGCACTTATTTTCGTAATTTATTCAATCTATTCAGATACAGATACTGTCCCGTCAAACGGTAACGTTCTATATGTAAGGTAGTGGTTTCTTGGCGAAGGTTATCGTCCGTTGGGTTGTTTTTCACCAATTCAAAATAAATGATGGACGCTTCTTCTGGATAAAGTCCTTCTTGATTTAGCATATTTTTCAACAATTCAATGGCTACTTTAGTTTTTTTTTCGACAGCCAAACAATTGCTTTTTAAAATTTGATGTTCAAAAATCAATTGGCGATTGGGAACAGCCAAGATAATCTCAGCTATTTCTTGCTCTAATTTGATGGCTTTTTTGTGTTCGCCAAGCGAAATAAAAACCATCGCCAGCTCAACTGCGCTTAATCCATACAATAATTTTGCATTGATTTTTTTTGCAATTAACATTGATTTTTCATAATATTTTACAGCAAAATCATAGTTTTTAGTATAAGAATGAACATCTCCAAGCAAGTTCAACGCTTTGATAACGCCTTTTTGATAACCCAATTCTTCGCAAAGATTTAAATTGCGATGAATAAAATCAAGGGCTTTGTCAAATTCGCCCAGTTGCGTATGCAAACTCCCCATCAGTCCGAGCGCAATCGCAATACCTTGTTTATCGCCCAATTGTTCGGTGAGTTGAAGGTCACGAATGTAGAGTTCTTCGGCAGTTTTTAGCTCCCCTTTTTTCTCATATACCGAACCCAGCGAACCCAATGCAATCGACATCAAAAATTTGCTACCCAATTCTTCGCTCAATGCCAAACCTTGTTGGTAATGGTGCTGCGCAGCATCGTAATTTCCTTGTTCAAAATACACAATACCAATATTGGTGTGCATTATTGCCCTACCTTGTTTGTCCTTTTTTTCTTCGCAAATCCGCAATTGATCCAACATACATTCAACACCTTCGTCATAGCGACTTTGGTTCATGTAAGTTAATCCAAGATTGGCAACAATTTGTGGATTAACGTGGCGTTCATCTACTTCTTTGATTTTATTTAAGCATTGATTAAAGTAGTTTTCCGCTTTTTCGTAATCTCCCTGTCTAAAATAAAGGTTTCCTAAACCACCAAAACTTCTGCTAATACCTACGGCATCGTTTATTTTTGTGGCATTGCTCAACGCCAATTCGTGGTATTGTTTTGCATTGACATAATCACCTTTCAATATCAAAACGTTTGCTAACAAACCTTGCGCTCGAGTGATGTTAATTTCATCATTGAGTTGATTGGCGATGTTTAATGCTTTTTGAAAATCTTGTTCTGCTTCGCTCCAAAGACCAGAAAGTTGCAAAATCTCCCCTTTTTTAAAGGTAATTTTCAATACTTCTGGCAATTCTTCTTCGGCTGGATGGTACATCAAAAGTTTTTCATAATAACTAATAGCTTGCCCGTTTTGAAAATTTCGCTTGGCGTATTCCGCTGCTTTGTATAAGTATTCTATTGTTTTGGCTGTAATTTCTGCTTGGTCATAATGAAAAGCCAAATCAGCATAGCGTTCTTCTATGTTTTCAGCATAAAGTTTTTCAATTGCTTCGGCGATGGCACGGTGGAGTTCTCTCAAACGCACACGCAACTGCATATCATAAATCGCTTCTCGTAAAAGTGAATGTTTGAAAATATAACGCAACTCGTTCATCGCACGCCAAATCTGGCTTCGCTCGGCGGTTTGTACTTGTTCTTTCAGTAAAATATGTTGATTGCCATTGCGCAAGATAAATTCTTCTTGCTTTTTCATCACTTCTGACAAAATCGGCAAATCAAACTCTCGACCAATCACAGCGGCAGCTTTGACCGTTTCTCTAACCAAATAAGAAAGTTTATCCACACGAGCTGTCAAAACGGCATTCATAGAACCACCTAATTTTAAGCTCGGATCTTTTACTGTCCAAACTTTTTCAGGTGTTTGTTCCAATAATCCATTTTCAGAAAAATATTCTAAGATTTGTTCGATGTAAAAAGGATTTCCATTCGTGGAACGCTGTAAAAAGGCTAAAAAATCATCTTCTACTTTTCCGCCAAAACGAATTTCTGCCATGGATTGCAAGGCTTCGGGTTGGAGAATATTCAAATCAATATGTGTGATTGAAATATTATTTTCTTCTAAAAATAAATCATTTTTGGAATTATCATCGCCATAACGAGAGGTTACGAGAATGAAAACGGGAAATTTTTGAATATTTTTTATGAAAAAATGTAAAAACCGCTTAGAATCCTCGTCATACCAATGTCCGTCTTCCAAAATAATCACCAAGGAATGAAGCATGGCTTCGGCGGCGAAAAAATTAGCCAAAGCGGTCAAAGTATTTTCATAACGACCTTTTGCATCAAGTTGTTCCCAAAGAGAATGAGGCTCGATAATACCAAGTAATCCACTCAGGATAGATTTGGTACGGAGCAATTCTCTAATAACAGTGTCTGATTGCAAATGGGTACTGTTCAAACAATCTTTAAGGAGCAATTCAAAATTTTCATCAAAAGCTAACTTATTGTCTTTCAATGATTTATCAACACTTTGTTCAAAATAATTTTTTAAACAATAAATAAAAGGATTGAAAGGTTTTTTCAAAATTTGGTCGGACTGGCATACGAGCCAATCCGCAACACCTTTTGCTTCTAAGGCTTTACGAAGTTCAAAAATCAAGCGACTTTTACCAATTCCTGCCTCGCCATAGACATAAGTAATTCCTGCAAAATTACCATCTAAAATTGGTGCTGCAATGTGTAATAGTTTGTCCAATTCCTCTTGTCTGCCAATCATGGTGTTGGTGTAGGAAAATTCTTCGTCAGATTTTCTTCCTAACAATTGGTAGGTCGGAATATTTTTAGAAATGCCTTTATAAGATATATTTCCTTCGTAAGAAAAACGGAAATAACGGCTTCGATTGAGTTCTTGGTCGCAAAAAATCTCGCCCCATTTTGCACTTGCCATCAACCTTGCCGCCAAATTCACTTGACTTCCTACGGCTGCATATTGACAACGTTCTTTACCGCCAATAATACCTGTATAAGCTGTACCTGAAGTTGCTCCAATTTTGAAACGCAACTTGGAAAATTTTTCAGCTTCTTGTCGCAGACTTATCGCAAACTCCAATGCTCTTTGTGTGTTGTTCTCATGCGCAAGCGGTGCGCCAAACACAACAACCATCAAACCGCCTTTATCGCTATAATCAATTTCTTTGAAATAGCCTGAAAAATTCATCGCCTCTTCCAAGGCATAAGAAGCAAAGGCATCTAACTCATTGTGGTTTTTAACGCCTTCAAATGCAATAAATAAGGTAATAACATTACGAAACTCACCAGATTGGTTAAAATTAATGATTTCGTCTGGTAAAAAATACTGCGCTACTTTTTCATCTATGGGCTTCAAATGTTGAACAATCTGCGATTTATTGTAGTTAGCGTATTTATTTTCAACCACATACCAATTTTCTTTGAGTGGTGCTAACTTCCAAAAACCATTGCTTTCTGCTCTAACTCGATTGTGCAAGGACAGATCCAAAATCACTTCTTGTGCTTTGGCGTGCATCTGACAAGTGGCACAATTGTCCACTGCATGACCCCTAAAATAATAACTTTTTTGATTTTTTCCTACAATGCCCCATTCCACATCGCCATACGAAAGCCCTATCTTTGCTTTGATTTTGAATTGTTCAGAAAAATTTTTTTTGTCAAAAAAATCACGTATTTCGAGCGATAAGCGAATAAAACTATCTGCCGTAACAAGACTTTCTCCTTGCGAAAAAATTGCCATAAACGCATCGCCAGCAAAGTAAGGAATAAATCCATTTTCTTGATAAACCATCTCTACCAGTGGCTCAAAGATATGATTGAGCATATTGGACAATTCCTCTGCACCTTCGTTCCCTTTTAACATTAGGGTTTCTGTCATCGCTGTAAAGCCTGACAAATCAACAAACATCGTATGTGCTTGGAATTTCCCTTCTCGTTTTTTTTCTTTAAAACGTTCTTGGATAAAATATGGTAATAGTGGTTTCAATAAATGTGGTGTAGTTGGTTTGACAAAAAGCAAAAGTAATGCTTTTTGTCAAACATTCACCTATTTCGGATAAGTATTTTTAGTGATTCTTACATATCGAAAATTAGAAATGTAAAAAATTTGCGTTGTTTATTGGTATAAAACACACGTAGAGAAAAGGCACGCCTTTTCTCGCACTACGCAAGGATTATGTAACACGAGAAAAGGCATGATAGATTGCTCAAAAAGCGATAAATCACCAATATCCACTATGTACATTTAAAGATGTAGTGTTTTTTCAAAGTGACTTTTTAATCGAGCATCGTGTGTGACGATTAGTAAAGTTGTGTTATTGATTTTTGCTTGCGCTTTAAGTAAGTTGATAACTTCATTACAATTAATATCATCTAATGCGGACGTTGGTTCGTCAGCTAAAATAACGGTCGGTTGGTGTACTAATGCTCGTGCAATAGCGACACGTTGTTGTTCGCCTTGGCTAAGTGATGTTGGTTTTTCTTTAAGTTTATGACTTAAATTTAATTGCGTTAAAAGGATTTTTATAGCATTTTTATCCGTTTTTACACCAGCCAATTGTTGTGTTAGCAAAAGATTTTCTTCTACGTTCAATGCTGAAATAAAATGATGTTGTTGAAAAACAAATCCAATGTTTTTTCCTCGAAATTTGTCCAATTGACTATTTTTCAATTGATTTATACTTGTATTTTCAATAGAAATACTTCCTTTTTGTACGCTTAACATTCCACCAATAAGTTGTAGCAATGTTGTTTTTCCACAACCAGATTGTCCCAGCACAAGCATTTGCTCACCTTTTTGACATTGAAAATCGGGAAACTCAATGGCTTTGTTGCTGTATGTATATTGAAGATTTTGAACGTTTATCATAGTCGAATTGGTTTTGCAAGTAGTCAGTCTTTTAACTTATTTATTTACAAGATATTGATTATCAGTAGGTTAATTATTAATTATTAATTATTAATTATCACTTCCCTTCACGGGTTATCATGAGTAATTGTTTTTCAGTTTTATGAGGTAAAATATGGTTGAATATTTGGTTTTTTTGACAATCTCTGCCAGTCTTTATGCTTTATTCGCTTTAGGTTTAAATTTACAATGGGGTTTCACTGGATTAATTAATTTTGGTCATGTCGCTTTTATGACTATCGGTGCTTACACTACTGTGTTATTGGCAGACAAAGGATTACCTCTAATTTTAGCTGTGATAATTGGTGCTATTTTTGCCTCTTTTTTAGGATTATTGATCGGTTTGACATCTTTGAAATTACGAGAAGATTATTTGGCGATCGTCACTATTGGAGTCTCAG
>JAYWHK010000088.1:0-30646 GCA_043777755.1 Saprospiraceae bacterium | reverse complement strand
TCAAAGAACAAATACCTCTACAATGGCAAAGAGCTGAATGAGGAATTTGGGCTGAATTTGAGTGATTACGGAGCAAGGTGGTATGATGCGAGTATTGGGCGATGGTGGAGTGTGGATCCGTTGGCGGAGATGACAGTAAATTGGTCTCCCTATAATTATGTGGAAAGTAACCCTGTCAATCTAATAGACCCTACGGGAATGTCGAGCGAAGGTTCAACCAGTTCGGCTGATTTATCAAAAAAATTTGCAGATGGGTTGAGCAATGAGCAGTGGATGAAATCCTCGAATCCAGCCAATCATGGTTCGCAAGCGACCTACGGCTTAACACAGAGCCAACAGCAAAGTAACAAAACCGCTGTGCCTTATGGTTACAAAGTTTATCAAGGTGGTCAAGAAGTCAGAAATGTTGTAGAAGGGTATAATTGGGTGGAGAATGAAGATGGTGGTCCAGATGACCCTAAAAGTGCTGTAAAGAAAAAAGAAATGGCACCATTGATAGGATTGTTTGATGGAATGGATTTAGGCATGGGATTACATGGCTACACTATGCTCGCAGGGCAATACTTTTTTTCTCCAAGGTTTAATCGTATAGGAGAAAGATTGTCTGGAGGAATCAATCCTTCATCTTTACCTTTTTCAGCTAAAAAAATACCGATTAAATTTTTTGGACTCGTAGGTAAATATTCTTTTTACACAGGAGCTTTATTTACTGTTGGAAATGCAACTGCCAAAATTCATGCAGGAGAAAGTCCTTATCCAGTCTATTTTAAGATGAGTACAGATCTTTTGAATGGAACTATGATGTATCTCGGAGGAACTAATCCATATACCTTAGCCTTAGGAACGGGTTATTTTATTATAGATAAAACCGTTGGGTGGGATCAAGCATTACAAAATTATGGAAGTTTTATTTTGCAGGAAAGAAAAGCTGGAAATTATTTACAAAAATTTTAATTTATGAAACTATATAATTATTTATTTAATTGGCTATATACCATAGCGATGAAGTCCTCTAAGGATTCATCCCCAAAGCATACAGCACTAATTTTTACATCGTTGTTCATGGGATTAAATATTTGTTCTATGACAAATTATAGTTTATATTATACTAAATTAAGTGTTTTTAATCATTATTGGGTAACAATTAGTATATTTATAATTACACTATTAGTAAATTATTTATATTTTTTTTACTTTACTAATGTTAAAAGGATAGATTTTAAAAACGGGATATACAGTGTTGTTATTATTATTTATATGATATCTACACTGTATTTGCATTTTTTATCTATGCACTTTGTTGGTACAATTAGTAAATAACGATAATACTCCGCTGGCGCATAGTATGTCAAAGTTGAAAAACTAAAACCAAACTACTCGCACCGCCTTGTGCGGCACTCGCTGGATTTGGTTTATAACCAAATTCTTCTGTATGTATGTTTTCAACATAGCGAAGCAGTACAGCACTATCAGTAAAACCACAACCGCTATATCTCGACAGGTGTAGCGGTTTGTTTTTTTTGAAAAAATAAAAACACCTCACGTAGAGAAAAGGCACGCCTTTTCTCGCACTACGTTAGGCACACGAAACACGAGAAAAGGCGTGCCTTTTCTACGTATGCGCCGCTGCTGCATAGTCTGTTTTAACGTAACTGTGTTAGGACTAAATAGAGGTTTTGGCTCTATGTACCTGTCAAATTCTGTTTGACAGTGTTCATTCACGATAGATTTGTCGGAAACAGACTTTCCGACGTACAAGTGCTAAACATTACCAAATATTTATACTGCGGTAAAAACATCACTCATAATCAATTTTTTTTTTTATAAAATATTAACAATCAAACAATTAAATGAATTTAAATTATTTTATTTTTATTTAAATATGTCACAAAAAACATTTTTTTTATAAAAAATAAATAAAATTGTGCTTAGATTGCTCGTAAATTTGTAGTGAACTTTATTTGACCATTAAAATTTACATTACAATGAAAAGGCTTCCGCTTCTCGTCGTGCTATTGATTGGCACAACTTGGCTGTATTCAGCCAACCCTAACGTCCCAACTACCTCCCTACGTCCCATTATCAATGAAAAACCAGGTAAAGAATTTGATTTTACCATCATCGGTCTGCGAACAGGAACACTGACCATCAAGGTACGACTACCTAAAAATGAAGATGCTTATCTTTATTTTGAAGATAAAAGTGGTATTCCTGTTTCTTCTCGCAAGATAAGATTGCAAGACTCCGAAGATTTTGTGAACTTAGACATTTCTGATTTACCAAATAACTCCTATCGTTTGACGATGGCATCGGGTAGTCGGAAAATTTCTAAAACTATTTTGATTCCAAAATAAAAAATACGTTTCTCATAGATTATAAAATTTGTTGTTAGGTACGAAGCTACTGTGTGTAGCTTCGTATTTTTTATATTGATAATGAAACGTTTATACATAATTAAAATAAAATTTATAAAAAAATATAAAAAATATTTGGAATACTTGTAGTTACAAATTATCTTTGCGCTATTGTTTTTCATGGCTTATACTGCCCTGGTTTCCGTCAGCTGCGGAGTCAGGGCTTTTTTTATGTCCCACTTTGATTTTTATCAAAAAAACACCCCGTTTATCATAATTCTCACCAGAAAAAAGACATATCTATTTTTTATCTGTATTTTTGCAAAGAAATTTCAAACCACGTTTTCAGCAATGCAAAATACTTTTTCTATTCTATTTTTTTTACTTTTAACAAATTTTCTATTCGCACAAAAGTTAGACAATCAAGCGAATCGTCAAGTTTTTATCAAAAAAACAACAAGTGACATCAAAATAGATGGTGTTTTGGACGATGCCGCATGGTCAGATGCTGCTTTGATGAAGGATTTTATAGAAAAATTTCCTCGAAACGGAGGTCTTGCACAATCCAAAACAGAAGTCCGAATCGCTTACGACAAAGACAATCTTTATGTCGCTGCGACTTGTTTTACGACCCGTCCTTACATCGCCACAACACTCAAACGTGACGTTTCGCTCATCAATAACGATGGACTTTCCTTGATTATTGACCCTGTTAATGCCAAAAGTAATGGTTATACTTTTGGTTGTACGGCTTATGGTGTACAATCGGAAGCAACAATAGCTGTTGGTGCGAACGAAGTTAATTTTGAATGGGACACAAAATGGTTTTCAGAAGTAAAGCAATACGATGACCGTTATACGATAGAAATGATGATTCCGCTGCGTGTGATTCGCTATTCTGATGGCAAAAACGAATGGGGCATTAATTTTATCCGTAGCGATTTGAAAACCAATGAGTTTTCAACTTGGGCGCACGTTCCTCAGCAATTTCCTGGTTTTGATTTGGGTTATTTGGGGAAAATTGTTTGGGACGAAGCTCCAAAAACAAAGAAAAATAACATTGCTTTTATTCCGTATTTGAGTGGTGTCTATTCCAAAGTTTTGGGTTCTACTAACAAGTATGACGAAGTTTCAAAACCCAATATTGGTTTTGATGCCAAAATTGCATTGTCTTCTTCTTTGAATCTGGACGTGACGACAAATCCCGATTTTTCGCAAGTTGATGTGGACAAACAAGTAACAAATCTGACTCGTTTTAATATTTTTTTACCAGAAAGAAGGACTTTTTTTCTTGAAAATGCTGATATTTTTACAAAATTTGGTATTCCTCCAGTTCGTCCATTTTTTTCTCGAACCATTGGTTTGGACAAAGACGGACTCCCTTTACAAATCCTTTATGGACTTCGTTTGTCAGGAAATGTAGCTAAAAACACCCGAATTGGCGTGATGAATACCCATACACTGGGCAAAGAAAATACGCCTGCGCAAAATGTAAGCATGGCAAGCGTTCAACAAAATATTTATGGACGTTCTTACATTAAAGGTTTGTTCTTGAATCGCCAAGATTTTGATGGAACGAAAAGCATCAAAGATGCTTTTTCTCGAAATGCTGGAGTCGAAGTGACTTTTATTTCCAACGATGGAAAATGGACGATTACAGGTGCTTATCATACTGCCGACAAACCCCAATTCAATAATAAAAATAATTTTTTCTTAGCGGCAATCAACTACGCTGGCAGGAATTTTCAATTTTTTACAGATTGGGCGCCCGTTCAAACCAATTATTATGCTGACCAAGGTTTTATTGCTCGTATCAACAATTATGATGCGGATAAAAACATCTTTGTACGCCAAGGTTTTGGGCAGTCTTACACCAATGCAAAATACAATATGTATGCTCGGAAAAAAGACGATTGGTTTCAAAAACAAGATATAGGTATTGATAACTTTGTTGTTTTGAATGGCAACCAGACCTTTAATGAGCGCAACACAACGCTGACTTATCATGTTTCACTGACCAATCAGATTAATTTTACCGTAGGGGCAACGAACAATGATGTTGCACTGAACTTTCCTACCAAATTCACCAGTGAAAAAGCCTTGCCAGTGGCAAGATATGGTTTCAGTACATTAAATATGATGTATTCCTCAGACAAAAGAAAGTTGTTTGTTTATACTGTTTCTGCAAAAGTTGGAGGTTTTTACAATGGCGAATTGCGAAGCGTTGCCGTTGGTTTGATTTATCGGGCAAGACCTTGGGGCAACTTTGAATTGAACTACGATTTGAACAAATTGACTTTCCCGACAGGCTATGGTTCAAATAATTTGCAACTTTTTGGCGGAAAAATGGAATTTAATTTCAGTCGCAACCTTTTTTGGACTACTTTTGTTCAAGTAAATACGCAGAATGAGCGTTTTAACTTTAATTCCCGTTTTCAATGGCGTTACAAACCAATGTCTGACTTGTTTTTAGTTTATACAGATAATTATGGCGTCGTAGATTGGCAACCTAAATATAGAGCTTTGGTGCTGAAATTGAACTATTGGATGTAAAGGAATGTTATATTGTTAGAATGTTGTATTGTTAAATTGTTCCAATTAAACGTGTGTGTTAATTGTTAGAACCATTTTAAACAAAGATGTACATTATTAATTTTTCATTACTAATTATTCATTAATTACACCTTGATTATTCCTATTCTTGAAAAAATGAGTCCACTTTCTGAGGAAAGTAAGCAAGCGTTGAATGGCGTTTTGCGGACTTATTATTTTGAAAAAAATGAATTTTTACTAAAAAAAGGAGAAATTTCTACTTGTTTTTATTATTTAAAAAAAGGCGCAACAAGGATTTTTTACCATAAAAAAGAAAAAGAAATAACGGAATGGTTGGCGTTGAATGGTGAGTTTTTTATTTCGATAGCAAGTTTTTACAAACAAAAACCAAGTTTGTTGAACATTCAAGCGATAGAGTCTTCTGAAGTGATTGTGATTCCTCACGATGATTTTATAGCACTTTCAAAAAAACACCATGACATCGAAACCTTGCACAGGGTAATACTCACAGAATGTTTGCTTTTATCGCAAGAACGAATGGAAAGCATACAATTTGAAAATGCACAAGAACGTTATGAACGTTTGATTAAAAATCGCCCAGAAATCGTAAAACGAGTTTCGCTGACCTACATTGCCTCTTTTTTGGGTATTACGCTGGAAACGTTGAGTAGAATAAGGGTTAAAAAATAAAGATACAATTATGGCAGATAAAGTAAGAGTTGATAAATGGCTTTGGGGCATTAGAATCTTCAAAACCAGAACATTGGCGAGTGACGTTTGTAAAAGCAACAAAGTCAAAGTCAATGGAAAAGATGCTAAACCTTCAACTGATGTGGTCATTGGCGATATGGTCGAAGTTAAAAAAGAGGGCTTCAATATGCTTTATAAGGTATTGGGCATCGTAACGACACGTGTTTCAGCAACCTTGGCTGCGCCTTGTTACGAAAATCTTACGCCAGAAGATGAATTGAAGAAATACGATACGTGGTTTTTGGCGAAATCAGGAACAGAACACCGTGAAAGAGGTACTGGTCGCCCGACCAAACGTGACCGTCGTGATTTGGAAGATTTTAAAGGCGATTAAAAAGGATTTGATGATTTGGAGATTTTAAAATAAAAAATCAATTCAATTACAAATTTGTTAAAAAAGCAAGCAATTTTTTAAAAAATTAGCTAAAAAAGCAAATTTATATTTCATCTTTCATCGTAATAACGTACCTTTGCGGCGAAATTTTATTTTGTTACCAAGTATATTATTAATAATATGTCAAAATTTAGAGCAGGTGTATTGCATGGAAAAGAGGTGACAGACCTTTTTAACTATGCCAATCAAAACAATTTTGCGATTCCAGCGGTCAATGTAATCAGCTCAGGAACGGTTAATGCAGTGATAGAAGCTGCGAAAGCGGTGAATTCTCCCGTGATTATTCAGTTTTCTCATGGTGGTTCTGCGTTTTTTGCAGGTAAAGGACTCGGCAACGAAGGGCAAATTGGCTCGATTACTGGCGGTATTTCAGGTGCTTTACACGTACATCAGGTTGCGGAAGCGTATGGTGTGCCTGTGATTTTGCATACTGACCACTGCGCTAAAAATATTTTGCCTTGGGTAGATGGTTTGTTAGATGCTGGTGAAGCCTTTTATAAAAAAAATAAAAAGCCTTTGTATAGTTCTCACATGTTGGATTTGTCAGAAGAATCTTTGCATGAAAACATCGAAGTTTGTGTGGAATATTTCAAACGCATGAACAAAATGAAGATGACACTTGAAATCGAATTGGGTGTTACGGGTGGCGAAGAAGACGGCGTGGACAATTCTGATGTGGACAATGCTAAGTTATACACACAACCTGAAGAAGTTGCTTACGCTTACGAAAAATTGAGCGAAGTGAGCAAGAATTTCACTATTGCAGCGGCTTTTGGTAATGTTCATGGTGTTTATAAGCCAGGAAATGTACAATTGACTCCAAAGATTTTGTTGAATAGTCAAGAGTTTTTGCGTGAAAAACACAGCATCAGAAAGAAAACGCCAATTAATTTCGTTTTCCATGGTGGTTCTGGTTCTTCTCGCAAAGAAATACGTGAAGCAATCAAGTACGGTGCTATCAAAATGAACATCGACACTGACATGCAATGGGCATTTACAGAAGGTATTCGTGATTATATGGCCTCAAAATCAGCGTATTTGCAGTCACAAATCGGAAATCCAGATGGTGATGATAAGCCAAACAAGAAATATTATGATCCTCGTGTATGGATGCGTGAAGGCGAAAAAACTTTTGTTGAGCGTTTGAAACTTGCGTTTGAAGATTTGAACTGTATCAATACGAATGCATAGGAGAAAGTAAGAGAGTGAGAAAGTATTGTAAGAGTAAGCGGTACACGTCGAAAAGTGGTTTTGAGATTTTGCATTTATGTAAAATATTGAATACCAAGCGTTTGCAATATCTTCAATATCTAATCACCAATATTCGTTGTGCATACACTCTGCTTAATTTTCCTTTTCATAAAAAAACAGGCTACGAATGTATATTCGTAGCCTGTTTTTTGTTAGTCGGATTCAAGTAAGTAATAATGTCTAAATAAACACGGTTATAAAATTTCGTAATTTATTGACAATCAAGACACTAATAACTTAGTTACTTTACAAAAACCCTATATTCGTAAGGTTTTAGACTTACTGGCTTGTTTAGATTGACCGTTGCATTGTCAAAACCATCTCGCCAAATGCTGTTTTCGAGTGTCGAAGGAATGGTAAAATCTTTCGCTTCGTTACGAGTATTGACTAAAACAAGCACTTCGTCATTAGCACTTTTTCGTTTAAAAACAGAAATATCGCTGTCTGTAAAAGACTCCAAATCGCCTGTTCGCAATGCTGCGTGTACTGCTCGAAAAGCCATTATCTTCTTGTATTCTGCAAAAATAGTTGAATTAGTTGTCCAATCAATAGGCGATTTTGTAAAAAACGGTAATTTTTTAGGACAAGCAACCTCTTGTCCGTTGTAAATCAACGGAACGCCACCCATGTAAGCCGAAATCACAAAAGCCGCCATCGAACCTTCTATACTGTTAAAAAGCACCAATGGTGTATTGTCCCATGCGGATTCGTCGTGGTTCGACGTAAAACGCAACTTATGCGACCCAACAGGAATACTACTGTATTCGTTCAAATGTATGTCATAACACCCTTCTGCGTGATGCCCACTGC
The DNA here is from genome assembly GCA_043777755.1 of Saprospiraceae bacterium. Taxonomy (GTDB): domain Bacteria; phylum Bacteroidota; class Bacteroidia; order Chitinophagales; family Saprospiraceae; genus CANHEE01. The sequence continues at coordinate 22,534 of JAYWHK010000088.1, read as the reverse complement.
GAAAAATATTTTTATTTTTTGTAAAAAAATTCCAACTAAAATTCATTTGAAAACCTGCATCAAAATGATTGCTACGTGAACCTTCTGCCAAAAAAATCAATTTTCGATTTGGAATTTTGTTCAAAGAATCAATTGCTTGTTTCCAAAAATCAAAAGGAACATAATCGGCTGCATCGCAGCGATAACCGTCAATATTTGCTTTTTCAATCCAATATTTCAAAGATTTTATCATTTCCAAGCGCATTTCTGCATTACTGAAATTCAAATCAGCAACATCTTGCCAGTTTGTTCCAGCAGGGTTAATTACATTGCCGCTGGCATCTTGTGTGTACCAAGATTTGTTTTGCTGCAACCACGGACAATCCCAAGACGTATGATTTGCAACCCAATCCAAAATGACCGCCATTTTCCGCTTGTGTGCTTCTCTAACTAAATTTTTCAAATCATCTAAAGTGCCATATTCAGCATTTACCTCTTGAAAGTTCGTGATACAGTAAGGAGAATTGACTGTTTTGGTCTTGCCAATTGGGTGAATTGGCATCAGCCAAATGGTATTGACACCCAAGGCTTTGATGGAATCCAAGCGAGGCAAAATTCCAGCAAAATTCCCCGAAACACTGAACGCTCGTTCATTGATTTCGTACATCACCATATCAGATGTATTTGGAATGTCTGTAAAAGGTGCGTCTGGCGATACCACAGGAGGAGCAACCACCACAGGAGGTGCGACCACGATTGGCGTTGGAATTTTTTCTTTTTTACAAGAAAAAGCAATCATACAATGGATAAAAAGGAGGGAATACAATAAAGAACGTAGCATGACAAAATATTTTGATGTTTTATATTATCGAATTATAATATTTTGCAAAGATATAAAAAAAGAGCTAATTTCTTGCGAAATTAACTCTTTTTGCTTTGTAGCGGGAACAGGACTCGAACCTGTGACCTTTGGGTTATGCTTACCACTATGACTTTCGCCACTTCCGATTCTTCGGAATTTGATGGTCTGGACTTTCTCTTCATCCTTTTCATAAAGAAGGAGGATGTTTGCCATTAAGTCTCTACACCTTTTTCTCAAAAACAATTGAGAAACTTGGCTCGGGATTACCATACTAAAGGCTTCCCCGAATTTGACAAATTTTCACTCCAATATTTCTATTGGGTAGCCCTTTGCAAGATTAATGACCAAGCGTTTCGATAATCAGCCGATTTAGGCTTTCTCTGTCGCTTGTCGGTTTCGATTAAGTGTATTTCGCTACCGTAGCTAATGAATACTTCAACAGGCATGATATAAAAAACATCTAAGTCTTGAATGTAAAGAATTGCAAAATCGAAATCTTCGTTTTTGTAAAAATCTCTTTTCATCACTTTTCGATTTGTTTTAGTTCTTCTTGTATCTACCACATAGTTCTTTCGTTTTTCGTCGAACCAAGCACTTTTTACTTGAATTTTAATAAAACAACCTTCGATGTCTAATACTAAGTCGTAACTTAATCTATCGCCAATAGGCTTTAAAACGTTCCAACTTTTTTTTAAGGCAAACAAAACAACTGCTTGTTCTGCTATATCTCCTTTTAGTTTTGTATCCATTTACCGCATTAATTTACAGTATCTTGAGCCCAACGAGCTGCCAACTGCTCCATCCCGCGCTATTTGTGGTGCAAAGGTACAATAAGATTTGAGACTTTCACCTTTTTCTTAGATTTATTTTTATTTTATTTCAAAATAATAATCTTTTTAGGTGTTGAAATGGTTTTTTCATTGCGAATTTGATAAAAATAAATGCCAGAAGGTATATTTTTAACATCTATTAAAAGCTCATTATCAGTGTTTTGTATGTTTTTTTGCAAAATATTTTTGCCCGAAGCATCATTTAAAATAAAAATAAAGTTTTTTTCAAAAAAATCATTTTTTAAGTCAATTTTGAAAAAATCAGTACTTGGGTTCGGATAAACGGAGTGTTCAAATAGTCCAATCTCTATATTTTCTTCCATTGTCGTGAGTGGATTGATGGCACTTATCGAAATATCATCTATGTAAATGCCGTCGTAATTGTTGGCATCGTCCGAAACGAGTTCGTAATGCAATAAAACTGATTTTCCTGCATAAGCACTCAGGTCAATTTCTTCCAGTACCCAATCTGATTTTTCATCGTAAATTGGCGCATTGTAGGCTTGTAAAAAACTACCTGTTTTGCTATATTTTCCACAAAGAGCTGTAAAAGCATTTGGGTTTGCGCTTGTTGCAATGCTTACCATGGCATAATCTCTGTCCCTTTCGATGTCCCATTTTATCCAAAAACGTAAGATGATTTTGTCTTTGTTCGGCAATGTGATGTAGTTTTTTGATGCTAAAACAGTCGTCGAGTTGTCTTCGTAATTGCCTGATGGAGAGTCTGTTATAGAATTTGGTGCGGAAACAAATGTATTATTCGTCGTCGCCCATGTTTTACCAGAAGAAATCCAGCCACTTGTTGTATTAGCGTTATCACTCAACAGAGGAGCATCGTTTTTGTAGTACATCTTGATGGTATCATACTTGAAAAAAGTACCATTGTAAAGCCCTAATAAAAAGCGAATTTCGCTATTAGGTGCTGTTCCTGCCTTAACTTGGTAGTTGAATGTTCCTGATTTTTTTTCAAAACGTTTCAAATTATAGTCCACGGGTGGATTATTTGCAATTACATTATTGCTTATTGGTAACAAATTGACTTTGAAAACACCATCTTTTGAGCCAATTCGTTGAATATCGTACGTTATTTTTCCACTCGAGTCAGAAAAATGTGGCGAGGTGTTGAGAAGTGTAGCCGTTTGTAGATTTAACTGTGCTGCAACAAGGTTTTGATGTAAATTATCAGCGCAAACGGGCAAAATATTGGAAGCATTTATCCAAAATCCGCTTTCACTCACTTCTGGTGTAAAAGAATAGGCTTTTGTTTCGCCGTACATCCAATCGTCCGAATCGCCATTGACGAAGTAGCCAACCGTTTCGGTGGTCGTTCCATACTGGTATTGATTGTAGCGGGTCAGGGCTTTGCCCATCTCAAGAAAAGAAGCATCTGCAAGTGTATCAGAAAATGCCCAAGGATAAATCAATAAATTACCATAAGAATGATAGTTCAAAATCGTTCCGAACTGATTTTTTTCACACAAAAATTTTATAGCTTGTGTTTCAGGTTCAGAGAATGCTTTGTCACCACGATAGGTTTCGGACTGTGCAAAAGGTGACGAGCCATTGTCATCAAAAGCCCATTTAAACCCATAATTTCGGTTTAAATCGACACCAAATGCAGTATCGCCTAACATTCGGCGGTTTTTACGCCAAAGTCCACCACCGTTTGGTTTGTTTGTTTCATTAAAAACATAACCGTCGGGATTGACACAAGGAACAAAATAAAGTTCTGAATTGTCCATTAAGTATTTGACTTCCAGTGATTTATCATAATTTTCTAACAAATACCACATATAATAAATCAACTGAGAAAGTCCTGCTGGTTCACGGGCATGGTGCAGCGCATTGTAAAATGTTTTGCTTTCATTAGGTTCGCTTTTATCAGGATTATCAGAAATTTTTAGCCAATGTATTGGACGTTTTTCGTAGGTTTTGAAGGTGTCAATAGGTGCTGCACTTGTGATAAGTTTTGGAAATTTTGCTTTCATATCGGCAAAAATAGCCAGCATTTCTTTGTAGGTATAAAAACCAGCCATTGAACCCAGTTTGAAATTCTTAGGTTTTTGGTGGCGATAGGTAAAGATGGCATTGCAAGCCCAATCGACCCTTTCTGCATTTTCGTCTGCGCCTAATTCGTAGTGTTTTGAAACATCGTCAATCAATATTTCTACTTTAAATCCCTGATTGCTAATAAGTTGTATTTCTTTTTCTGAAAAATCATTGATAACGTAAGCATTTTTAGCATAGTAGCCATGATCAACTTCTACGCCAAGCTGTGCCAATTGCTTGATGCTGTGTTGTGCATCTAAGCTAATTTTTGCACGATTGTATTTGATTTGCTGTGCATATAAGAATATAGGAGAGAGGAGAAATATAATGGTAGTTTTAGAAAAAAAATTGGCTTTCATAAAATTTGATACTTTTACTATCCACAACGGATATTGGTTATTAGATATTAAAGATATTGCAAACGCTTGTTGTTCAATGCTTTGCATAAATACAAAATCTCAAAACCACTTTCTGACGTGTATATTTGGTTTAATTAAAGCACAAAAGTAATACATTTAAGTTTATGTAGGTGAATAGGTTTAGAAAATTAGTCCAAATACTTAATGCCAGTTGATTGTAAAAAAGAAATCTCCGTTTCTGACGAATCAAAAACGGAGATTTTATAAGTACTAATCAATAAGATTACTATTATTCTGCACTTGTTTCTTCAGCTGGAGCTTCTGCCGCAGGAACTTCTTTTACTTTTGCTTTCTTTGGCGTACCATTTACAGCAACGTAATAAGCTGCCTTAGCTGCTTTAGTTTTTTCTGCACGAGCTTCAACTTTCTTTTCTTTAGAATCAATGAACGCAGTCAATTTTTCCATTGCTTGTTCAGTTGTTAAAGCACCTTTTTTAACACCACGCATCAAGTGTTTTTTGAACATTACACCTTTGAAACGCAAGATAGCATCAACAGTATCTGTTGGTTGCGCACCTTTATTAAGCCAATCGAAGGCTTTTTCACGGTCAAGGTCAATTGTTGCTGGTACAGTCAAAGGATTGTATGTACCTAATTTTTCGATAAATTTACCATCACGAGGAGAGCGAGAATCCGCTACTACGATATGATAAAAAGGAGCTTTTGTGCGTCCGTGACGCTGTAATCGCATTTTAACTGCCATTATTGGTTTGTATATTTTAGTGAAACCATAATCTGAATACTTCGGAAATCGAACATCAGATTTTTAAATTTGGCTGCAAAAGTACAACTTATTTTTGATTATTCCAATTTTTATTTTATTTTTTTGTCAATTCAATCATTTTTTTTAGAAAAAACAATGTTTTGATAAACGTCCACCAGCGACAATTGAAAGCCTAATCGTTCAAAATGAATTAAATCTTCCATTTTTTCGTAAGCGGAATAAAGCCATTGCTGCGAATGTTCTTGTTTTTCATAGACTTCAACAAAAGGTTCGTATTGCGATACCATGACATAGTATAGTAAAGTTGGAACGGCTCGATAACGTCTAAATTTGAATGTTCTGTCATAATCCATTGTAGATTGAGATAAAACCTCCACAATTAATGAAGGGCGGCGGGCAATGTATTCATCATTGTCGTTAGGGTCGCAAAGCAACATTACATCAGGATATGGGTAATAATGATTGATAATTGCCTCTAATTTAATACTTTCCAAGACTGTTTCGCAGCCTTTTGATTCAAAAGCATCATCTAACAATCGAGATATTTTTTTTGCTATGCGATTATGGTTTCTTGTAGTTCCTGCCATAGCAAAGACATCTCCTTGATAAAACTCATACCTTGCATCACTATTTTTTTCAAATTCTAAATACTCCTCTACTGTAAAGCGTTTTTTTTCTAATTTTTCAGCTGCACCCATGCTATAAAATCTATTTAAAAAATTATAATTTTTTGTAAATCATATCAAAGATAGATTTTTTTTGTAAAAAACTTCTTGTATATGTCATTTTTTTCTTAAAAAAAAATAGAATTGATGTATTCCATTGTTTTTTCAAAAAAAGGCATTAATTTTGATTTTAATATATGAAAAATAGAATACTAATTTAATAAAAATGAAAAAACTTCAATATATCATAACCCTATTTTTGCTTCAATTTGTTCTTATTGAAAACCTTTCCGCTACCCATATCATTGGTGGAGAAGTCAATTATAAATGTTTGGGCAGTAACAAATACGAGATAACTTTGATTGTTTATCGAGATTGTTTCAATGGCGTTCCGCCTTTTGATGATCCAGCTCAATTTGGTATTTTTGACAAAGATTACAACCTGATAGATTCGCTCGAACTCAAACTTAATCCTGACGATACGCTCAAAGCCATTTTGAACGATACTTGTTTGGTTGTTCCCAAAAATGTTTGTGTGCATACCACAATTTACAAAGATACAGTGGAGCTTTTGCCTCGACCAGGTGGCTATATCATTGGTTATCAGCGTTGTTGTCGCAACAATACCATCATCAATATTATTGACCCGCAAGATACTGGAGCTTCTTTTGTGGCTTTTATCAGTGAAAAAGCATTGACCGAATGTAATAATTCCGCCAAATTCAAAAATTGGCCGCCTATATTTATATGTGTCAATGAGCAGATAAAATTCGATCATTCCGCCATTGACATAGACAACGACTCTATCTATTATCGGCTATGTACGCCTTTCAAAGGAGCTACGGATACCGACCCAATACCTTTGGCGAGCGAATTTACAGTGCCTTTTGACACCTTGCAGTGGAAAACAGGCTACAGTTTGCAAAATATTTTAGGAGGTATTCCTTTGACCATCAATCCTAAAACAGGTGAATTAACTGGAAAACCAAATGCTATCGGGCAGTTTGTCGTGGGAATTTGTTCGGAAGAATATCGAAAAGGTATTCTGATTTCGACCAATCGTCGAGATTTTCAGTACAACATTGGGGTTTGTGGTTCAGCAGATGCTTCCATTTTTGCGCCCAAAACCCAATGTGACGATTTGAAAGTTGAATTTAAAAATTTTAGTAAAAACGCTGACAAATTTCTTTGGGATTTTGGCGATTTAAAAACGTTGGTCGATACGTCAATACTTGAAGAACCGTTTTATACTTATCCTGACACGGGAACTTACAAAATCCGCTTGATTGCTTCGCCCAACTCCGCTTGTGCTGATACAAGTTTTCATATTATAAAATTATCAAAATCGAACCTCACACCTGATTTCACTTTTACAACGGGCAAATGTTTGGATAGCTTAGACATTGTTTTTCAGGACAAATCCATTGACCCAACAGGAGCAGTGTCGAATTGGTCTTGGAAAATGTACAATGGAAATGATACCATCAAGTCAAATCTCCAAAACCCAACGTTAAAACCTTGGAAATCAGGAACTTGGACGACAGAATTGACTGTTACGGCAAAAAATGGTTGTCCGAAAATAATTCAAAAACCAGTCGTTACAGAACTCATAAATATCTCTGTTTTAGATACTGTCAGTGCGTGTATTGGAGAAGATGTGGCTTTATTGGCAAGTGGGCCGAGTCAATATACGTATTCTTGGTCACCACCTTCTGATTTTACAAACCCGACACAAGCCGTTCAGACTGCCGAGGTTGCGCCCCTACCCAAGACTTATACATTAGAAATAACGAGTGCTACCTGTAAATCCACTAAAAAAATAACAGTAATTCCAGATCCTTCTACGCCAAAACTAATTGTTACAGCAACACCTGACACTATTTTTCTTGGAAAAACAAGCCAATTAGACGCTACTGTTTATCCGAGTAATTATAAATATTTGTGGTCGCCAACAGGAACTTTGAGCAGCGATAAACAAGCAAATCCAATTGCAAGTCCAACAGAAACAACCACTTATTCGGTAACTTTAACGCCTCCGGGTGGAGCTTGTCCTGCGGTAGCGGAAGCAAGAGTCTTTGTATTTTTTCCAGATTGTGCAGAACCATATATCTTTGTACCCAATGCTTTTTCACCAAATGAAGACAATGTGAATGATGTTTTGTACGTCCGTGGCCCTGTTAAAGAACTGCATTTTGTGGTTTATAACCGATGGGGCGAAAAAATGTTTGAAACATTTGATGTTACAACTGGCTGGGACGGTTACTTGGCAACAACGCCACTTCCGCCTGACGTTTATGGTTATTATTTAGAAGTGGTCTGTTTCGATGATAAAAAGTTTTTCAAAAAAGGAAACGTGAGTTTGATTAGATAAACGAATATCCACAACGGATATTGGTTATTAAAGATATTGCAAACGCTTGGTGTTCAATGCTTTGCATAAATACAAAATCCCAAAACCATTTTCTGACGTGTATATTATCGAATCTTAAAAACCTATTTGGCTTGGCTGAATAGGTTTTTTTCGTAATTTGAATATTTTTCTTAGTATGCAGAAGTTCGTGCTGCTGATGAAGTTGCTTATATTTCATAATTTTGCACGCAGATTTGCACAGATGATGCTTCGCATCACTCACGGATTTTCACGGATTCCCTACATGAAAAATCCGTGAAAATCCGTGAGTGAAATCAATTTATTGATTTTATCTGCGAAAATCTGTGTGCGAAAATGCGTTTAGTTCACAAGCACGATATTTCAGATACTAAGATATTTTTTATTTTGATAAAAATCAAAAACGTACAATTATAGTATATTTTTTTATGAAAAAATAGATAAATTTCTATATTTCTCGTATTTTTACTTTTTATAAAAAATACTTTTAGATTTGATGAAAAAAACACTACAATTCTGCACTTTCTTTTTATTCCTTTCCCTTATTTTTTCTTGTGCTAAAAAAGCAAAACCAACACCTCGTATTTTGGTTTTTACCAAAACTGCGGGCTACCGTCATGCGAGTATTCCTGACGGCATCGCCGCTATTCAAAAGTTAGGTGCTGAAAATGGTTTTTTGGTGGATACTACCGAAAATGCCAATAATTTTCAAGAAGATACCTTGCAAAAATACGCTGCGGTTGTTTTTTTAAGCACTACTGGCGATGTTTTAAACCACCGTCAGCAAGCTGATTTTGAACGCTATATACAATCGAGTGGCGGTTTTGTAGGCGTTCATGCTGCAACAGATACTGAAGAAAACTGGGAATGGTACAACAAACTGGTCGGTGCGCAATTCTCTAATCATCCCGAAATACAAGAAGCTGATTTGAAAATTACCAATCATAAACACTTAGCCACCAAGCACTTAGCAGACTCTTGGCATAGAAAAGACGAGTGGTACAATTTTAAAAATTACAATACTAACGTAAAAACCTTGCTTTATATTGACGAAAAATCTTATCAAGGTGGCGGAATGGGCGACAATCACCCAATGGCGTGGTACCATAATGTAGAAGGCGGACGAGCGTTTTATACCGCACTTGGACACACGAGTGAGAGCTATTCAGAGCCAGATTTTTTAAAACACCTTTTGGGCGGTATTCAATTTGCAATTGGAACGAACAGCCGTAGTTTGAAAAATGCGACCTCTTTGCGTGTTCCAGAAGATGACCGTTTCACCAAAACACTTCTTGCTGACGGCTTAAATGAACCTACCGAAATGGCGGTTTTGCCAAATGGAGATGTGCTTTTTTTAGAACGTCGTGGCAATATAAAACTTTATTCGGCAACGACGAAAAAAGTAACATTGGCTGGAAATTTTGAGGTTTATTTCAAAACAAATATTGACAATGTGAATGCCGAAGAAGGAATGTTGGGCATCACGATTGACCCAAATTTTAAGCAAAATAAATGGGTTTATATTTTTTATTCACCAGCGGACACTTCTGTTAATCGCCTTTCTCGATTTCAATTCACTGACAATCAGATAGTTCGATCTTCCGAGCAAAAAATATTAGAATTTTATTCACAGCGAGAAATCTGTTGCCATACGGGAGGTTCATTGGCTTTTGGCCCTGATGGTTTATTGTATTTAAGCACAGGTGACAACGCTACGCCTTTTGATGAAATCGGTCAAAAATATGTTAATAGTGGTTTTGCGCCAATCAATGATGCGCCAGGTCACGAGCAATACGATGCTGGCAGAACGTCTGGAAATACCAACGATTTGCGTGGAAAAATTCTTCGTTTGAAGATGAACGAAAATGGAACATATTCTATTCCTGAAGGAAATTTATTTCCAGTAGGAACGCCAAAAACACGCCCTGAAATTTATGTTATGGGTTGTCGCAATCCATATCGCTTGTCTATTGATGCGCAAAAAAATATTCTTTTTTGGGGCGAAGTAGGCCCCGATTCCGCAAAAGATAGCTTTGATACCAGAGGCCCAAGAGGTTATGATGAGGTCAATATGGCTGCAAAAGCTGGCAATTATGGCTGGCCTTTTGTGATTGCCAACAATTATCCTTACTACAAATACGATTATTTGACAGGACAAAAAGGTGAAAAAATTGACCCCAAAAAGCCTACCAATACTTCTCGCAACAATACTGGTTTGCAAGAATTACCTCCTGCGAATCCCGCTTACATTTGGTATCCTTATGCCAAATCAAAAGAGTTTCCTTTGTTGGGTTCGGGCAGTCGAAATGCAATGGCTGGGCCTATTTATTATGCAAAAAATTACCCAAAAGAAACCCGTCTACCTGATTATTACAACGGAAAATTTTTGATTTACGATTGGATGCGTGCTTGGATTTTTGCGGTGACAATGGACGAAAAAGGAAATTACAAAACTATGGAGCCTTTTGCGCCAAACATCAAAATGGCTTGTCCAATTGACATGGAAATGGGACCTGATGGAAAAATTTATATTCTCGATTACGGCAAAGGTTGGTTCACTTCTAATGCCGAAACAAGCCTTTATACGATAGAATTTAACAATAAAAACCTTCCTCCTCGCCCTGTTGAATTGATGGCGGATAAGACTGGCGGAAAGCCTCCTTTCAACGTTCATTTCTCGCTTTACGGTGGCAATGACCCCGAAGGAAAAGCCTTGACTTACCGTTGGAATTTTGGTTATGGCAACTACAAAGAAACCAAAACGCCAAAAATTGATTATTCTTTTCCCGTTGAAGGTATTTTTAATGTAAGTGTAGAAGTAATTGACAATCAGGGACTTGCAACAAAAAGCAACAGCATTGCTATCAATGCAGGAAACGATGTTCCTCGTGTAAATATCGCTTTGACAGGAAATAGTCAGTTTTATTTTCCAGAAGCACCGACTTCTTACAGCATTAATATTGACGACACTGAAGATGGAAATGTTCTTGATGTAAAAAAATTAATGGTCTATTCCGATTACATTGATAGTCCTGATAAAGCGGCTTTGCCACAAGGTCACCAGCAAAAAATAGTGGCTTCAGGAAAGACTTTGATGGAAAATAGCGATTGTCAAAGCTGTCATAAAATGGATACGAAAAGCGTTGGCCCAGCATTCACGGCAGTGGCGAATCGTTACCAAAAAACACCAGCGAATATTGATTATTTGGTGAAAAAAATCGTGAATGGCGGTGGCGGCGTTTGGGGCGAAACAGCAATGGCGGCACATCCTGGTTTGACAAAAAGTGATGCTTCTTCTATTGCAACTTGGATTTTGGGATTGGGTAAAGAAAGTGCTGAAGTGAGTTTGCCAAGCAAAGGTCTTTTTGCCATTCCAAAGGAATTAAAAGACAAAGGTTTGTTGATTTTATCAGCGAATTACACTGATAAAGGCGAAAAATCACAAACAGGTGGTGCATCTATTGAGCTTCGACATCCGCTTTTAGAAAGTGTTGATGCCGACCAACTCAGCCATTGCCGTAAAATAGATTTTGAAGAACAAGAACTTATCGCTTTTGACGAAGAACAAGGTTTTTTGGCTTATAAAAATATAGATTTGACCAACGTAAAGGCTTTAGAACTTCATTACGGAATCCCTTCAACACTGGCGGACAACTATATTGCAGAAGTTCATTTGGATTCACCAACGGGACAACTCATTGCTAATCAGCCTTTTGGGAAAAATATTGTTCCTGTAAAAACGCAACTGCAACGTATTCCAATCGCTGCCGTTTCAGATAAAAAATTACACTCTGTTTATCTTGTTTTGAAAAAAAATAATCCAAGTAATGGCGGTTTGTATCTTGGAAAAATTGGACTGAAGGCGAGATAGGGGTTTTCCACACTTATCGCATTTTTAAATCCTGACAAACTACGCAGTATAGGAACACTGATTGGACTGATTTTTATGATTTATCATGTTTACGCATATTGAAATCTTGAAAATCAGTTTAATCAGTGTTCTATTTTTTTAATTTTATCGCATTGCTACTGACAAACTACGCAGTATAGGAACACTGATTGGACTGATTTTTATGATTTATCATGTTTACGCATATTGAAATCTTGAAAATCAGTTCAATCAGTGTTCTATTTTTTTAATTTTATCGCATTTCTTGAATACTCGGAAGCTCCTTTTCGTAAATCGCTTTTTTTTCATCAAAAGAAAGATTGGCGTAACGAGGTGACGGCGATGGCAGCGCAATAATTTGTGTTGCCATCGTCGGAAACCATTTTTTCAAAATGATGGCAACGCCTTTTCCCGTACAAAATATTTTTTTTATTTCTTTTTCTTCAAAAATTTTTTCAAAAGCATTTTGATTCCACGTGATGTTCACCAAATTGTTGTCGAGATTATTATCATCTTTGCGACTACAACTTTGTATCAAATCCATCATTCCAATATCTAAACGGCTGAATAGCAGTTGTTTATCCTTTCTTGAAATCAATTTTACATCATAAATCTCCTCCATAATTTTCCAGAATTGATTGCGTCCGCCATAGCTCCAAGCCAATTCGTCCAGCCAAACTTCGCCTTCTTTTAGTTGCGTAAATTGCTTTCCAGGGAATGTTCCTACCAATAAATAACTGATTTTTTCTGGTAAAAAAGCACCAAAAGCGTGTTTTTCGATAGGTAAATTAATGTAGTCGGGAACTTTTTTTATCATTTTTTTATTAATGTGGAAAACTAAGAAGTCGTAAGTCAATAAGCCCTAAGTCACGCAAAACGTGATGCCGCAAAATGCGCTCATAAATAGTCTTTCAACTCACTGACTTACAATGTTTTATACTATTTTAAAAATGTCAATTATTGTAACTGATTAGCGTCGAAAAAAAATCGAAGATTTTTTATTTTTACCACGGAGAAACGGAGGTCACGGAGGCAAAAAATTAGCCTAAGGCTAATTTTTTTGTCAAACTCTGTGTTCTCCGCTTCTCCGTGGTAAAAAATTGCAAAAGTGGTAAACAGTTACCAATTATTTTAGTTGATGTGCCTAAAAGCAAAGATACGTAAAAATTAATCCTTTCTGTAGCGGCAACTTTAGTTGTAGCGTTTTTTCTGCGACTGAAGTCGCCGTTACAGTGAACAATACAAATATGGCAAAATTACGCCTTCGGGCAAAAGATCTTAGAGCGATTGGCTATGAAAATGCACGGGTGATTCAGACCGCTATGATGTTGTGTGGAAAACATTACAAAAATCAGCCACAAGAAGAAGTATTGGATTTGTTGGCGCAAATTGCAGCAAAGCCTTCTGCTTTTTTGGAGCATGAGGCATTGGGGAAAATTGCTGAAATGTTGGACGTAAGAACGGAAGGAAAACTTGAAGGGCAAGCGTTCAAACTTCGTGAAACAGCTGCTCCGTATAAAGTTTATGGAGCGCAATTTATTGAAGAAGTAGCGTTGCAGCAAATGGAAAATGCCGTAAAACTACCGATTTCGGTGGCTGGGGCACTCATGCCCGACGCTCATGGCGGCTATGGCTTGCCGATTGGCGGTGTATTGGCAACAGATGCTGCGGTGATTCCTTATGGCGTTGGTATGGACATTGGCTGTCGAATGTGTTTGAGTGTTTTTGATATTCGGACAGAAGATTTGACCAAAAAATACAAGCGTTTTTTAGAGATTTTGGACAACAATACTAAATTTGGAACAGGCGAAGAATTTAGAATCCCTACGGAGCATGAAATTTTTGAAGATGTTGCTTTTACAGAAAATCCTTTTTTGAAAAGCCTACAATACAAGGCCTATCGGCAATTGGGTTCATCGGGTTCGGGCAACCACTTTGTAGAATTTGGAATTGTTGATGTTCCTGATTTTGACGAAACATTGGGTTTGAAAAAAGGAAAATATGTAGGACTTTTGTCCCATTCTGGTTCTCGTGGTTTGGGCGCAAATATTGCGCAGCATTACACCAAAATAGCAATGGAATTGACCAAATTACCAAAAGGCGCAGAGCATCTGGCTTGGTTGGATTTGAACAATGAATACGGAGCAGCGTATTGGCAAGCGATGAATCTGGCTGGTGATTACGCTTCGGCTTGTCACCACACCATTCACGACAAAATCGCCAATGAGTTGGGCGAAAAAGCCATAAAAAGAGTCGAAAATCACCATAATTTTGCTTGGAAAGAAGTAATTGACGGTAGAGAATTGATTGTTCATCGCAAAGGTGCTACGCCAGCAGGAAAAAATGTACTTGGTATTATCCCTGGTTCTATGACCGCAGCGGGCTATATTGTCAAAGGAAAAGGCGAAACAGGGTCGCTACTTTCGGCTGCACACGGAGCAGGTCGGGCAATGTCAAGAAGCAAAGCCATGAAAAGTATTACACAACACGCCATGAAAGAAATGTTGAAAAAACACGATGTAAAACTCATCGGCGGTGGTATTGACGAAGCTCCAATGGCGTACAAAGACATCGAAAAAGTAATGCAATCACAACATAATTTGGTGGATATTATTGGTTCTTTTTTGCCAAAAATTGTGAAAATGGATGGGAGGTAAATGATTTTTCCGTAGCGTTGGCTTTTTCCGTAGCGTTGGTTTTTTCCGTAGCGTTGGCTTTAAAGCCAACGCTACGGAAAAATTAACGCTACGAATTGTGTACCATAACGCATTTGGTTTTACTCTTTGTTCTTGGGCTAAACCCCAAAGGTAGAATTTATCGCTTCTTTGTTCAATCCACGCAGGAAAACTATATTTCCTCCATTGGAAAATCCTCTATTGTTTTTTTGCTGTACGCTTTCCAGCCGCCACGAAAATCTCGGCTCGAAACGGCAACAAAATCCGCCATCGCATCGCTATTGAGTTTTGCCAAAAACGCAGTCCTATCGCCATCGAATTTGATGCAATAACCTGAATAAAAAGTACAATCTTCTATCGGATAATCAATGAATTTTGGACGAAGATTCATGGGCGAAAAAAGAATTTTCTGCCCGAAACTCGTTTCCAAACCTTGACTTCTGCCAAAGGCATACCAAGCGACAGGATTAGGCTTTCCATTATCACGAGCATCCAAATTTTCTTTTACAGAAAGCAAATATTCATAAGCCAAAGGAAATTTTTCTTTCAAATCAGCTTCTTTGACAATCGTTTGTTTGCCATTTTCTTTTTGATAAGGAAAAATAACATAGTCTGAAATACCTTGTTCTGCACTTTTCAAAGTAGAGGCTTTTACAATGGGTTTCAATATGGCTTTTTCGATGCGCACAGCACCTTTCAACTTTGTATTGGCAATTACAACTTCCTCATTATCAGTACTTTCTATTGAAAAAATATAGGCTTTGTCGCAAAGTGTTGTAATGCCAACATGGATTTTGCAGAGGTCTTTGAGTAGCGTTTTTTGAATCAAAGACAGCTCTTGTTCGTTTGCTGACAATGCCCAGATTTTAGCATCGTTTATTTCTGTAAAAGGAATGTTGCGGTTTTCAAAAGTTTGTGTATCTTTGGCTTTTTGATAGGTAAAAAAATCATTTTTTTGCTTTGAAAAAATTGTAATCGCACTGTAAGTAGAGGCGTTTTCAAAAAGCTGAATTTCACCGTAGTTGCTCACTTTCAAAAGCAATCGTTCCGCTGCAAAAAATGCCCTAAAATCGCTTGCTGTAGTGGTGAAAAAATAAGAATTTGGTGTAATAAAACCGCATTTTCCATCGTTTGATAACAGGAAATGAGCCAGTTGAAAAAAAGCAATGTAAATATCCGTCGAGCCATTTTTACAAAAAGAAAAATGCTTTTGAATGAATTTTCGCTGCGTTTCTTCGAGGTGCTGAATCCGAATATAAGGTGGATTTCCTACGATAAAATCAAATTTTTTATCAAGTTTTTCGTCAAAAAGTTCATCTTCTTTTTTATAAAAAAACAACGCATCACAAACCTCAATGTTCCATTTTATAGATAAATTCAAAGGAGCAACGAGTTCATTTAAGTTGTATTTGCAATCTTCAACGGCTTTTTCGTCAATATCCCAGCCGTACACAAACGACAGATTATCAACCAATTGCGAAGGCTCTGACCAAATAATAATCCTTTTGACAACTTCTATCAAAAAGCGACCATCGCCACAAGAAGGGTCAATGATGGATTTTCGCAAAGCCAAAGGGCTATCGAAAAACATATCGTCCAAAATCTTTCTTACAATAAAATCTGGAGTGTATATTTGCCCCAACAATTTGGGTTGTGTATAGGTTTTTTGTTTTGATGCCACAGAGGGAATTGAAATAATTAAAGAAATTAAGGGAATTAAAATAATGAAAAATTAATAATGAATAATTTGACTTGCGAACTAAACGAAAACGACTTGCAGACTTACGACTAAATTGACTTACGACTAAAAATACGCATCACGAAAACGACTTGCAGACTTACGACTAAATTGACTTACGACTAAAAATACCATTTCCCGACAAAATTAAATATTTACATCATAAAAAAGCTAAAAATTAATGAAAAAAATTTTATTTCCCATGTTATTGCTCGCTTTACTAACTTCTTGTGTGAGTAAAAAGAAATTTCAAGGTCTTGAAGGTGATTTGAAAGACCAAAAAATGTTGTACAGTCAATTGACCGAAACGCTTGAAAAAGCAAGAAAAAGTACGGGCGATTGCGAGCGATTGCGTACTGGCGCAGAAGCCGATATTCGCTCTCGTGATGCGCAACTCGCTGCAAAAGACAGTAAAATGAAAGATTTGGAAGGTCAAATTGATTTTTTACGCCGAAATAATGACAAATTGCTTAACCAAATGTCCGATTTAAATATTGTGAACAAAGCTGGTGCGGAGAGTATTCGCAAGTCTTTAGACCAAATGAGCGACCAAAGCAAATACATCAAAGGTTTGACCTCAAAAATTCAGTCAAAAGATTCTACCAATTTGGCGTTGGTGATGAATTTGAAACGCTCGTTAGGTAATATCAACGACGAAGACATTAGCGTTGAAGTAAAAAAAGGCGTTGTTTATGTATCTTTGTCTGACAAATTGCTGTTCAAATCTGGTAGCGCAGACATCAATGTTGCTGCGGAATCTGTCTTGGAAAAAGTAGCAAAAGTCGTCAATGATCACAAAGAATTGGATATTTTGGTAGAAGGACACACTGATAATGTGCCAATCAGTAATGTTTCGGTAGCTGACAACTGGGATTTGAGTGCCAAACGTGCAACTTCCGTTGTCCGTTTGTTGCAAAAGAAATTTGCCGTTGCGCCAAGCCGTATGACAGCTGGCGGACGTGGTGAATTTTCACCAAAAACTACGAATGACTCTGCTTCAGGAAAACAAGCAAATCGTCGCACGGAAATCATCATTACACCTCGTTTGGATCAGTTTTTTGAGTTGAATGTGCCGAAATAACACAATTTAGAACTCCGTAGGGTTGGCTTTAAAGCCAACCCTACGGAGTTCTATTGCATTTTGTATTTCCTTAGCGTTGGCATTAATGCCAACGCTAAGGAAATACAAAATTTCCTATTCTTACAAATTTTTTACATTCATTTGATACACGCCATAAAGAAAACAATTATCTTTGTATCATGTTGAAATCACTAAAAAAATATCTTGCGCTTTTTAGTCTTTTGGTGTTTTTGTTGCCGTTGGTTGCGAAGTACATTCACGCGCATCAACATGAGAATGATAGCCATTTTTCTAATAAAAATGGTGTTTCCAAAAGCCAAGAGATTCATCATTGCGCCTTGTGCGATTATGTGGCAGTTACTTTTGCGACATTCAATTGCACGCCCGTTTTTGTTGTTGCTCAACATTTTTACAATTGTGCCGAGCCAAAAACAACGTATTTTTATACTTGTTTTATCAACAAAAACATTTCCCACCATTATAGCCTTCGAGGTCCGCCTTCTTTCATTTTTTAAGTTCGCTGTAACAGCGTTTAGTCGCTGATTTTGCGCCAATTGTGGCTTTAAACATTCATTTACAACGCTTGTAAGTGATGCATTAATTCGTCATATAAATTGCATAGCTTCCTTACAAAAATCGGAGTTATGCAATGTAAAAAACTTAAAAAATGATTAAGAAAATATCTTTATTTATACTATTGCAATTCATTGGTTTTCAATTATTTAGCCAAAATTTTAAAGGAAAAATAATTAATCAAACCAGTCAAGCAGCAATTCCTTTTGCGACCATTTACCTCGTAGAATTACAAACAAGTACGACTGCCGACAGCCTTGGCAACTTTGTATTTTCGACATCTATTGATGGAACAGTACATTTCCAAATATCAATGTTGGGTTTTCAAACTACTGTTTTTTCAGCGAACCTTTCCAGAGAAAAAGAAAGAACTTTTTTCATGGAAGAAAGCCATCTTGAATTAAGAGAAGTGGTTATTTCCACCGCTTCCACCAAGTTGCAACAAGACAATATTGTGGCTGTAATTCAAAAAAACATTGCCGAAATCAGTCAAAAAGGCTCGACAAACCTTACTGAAAGTATCAGTAATATTCCAGGAGTAGATAATTTTTCGACGGGTTCGGGCATTGGAAAACCTGTCATTAGAGGACTTTCTGGCAATAGAATCGTGACTTATGCACAAAATATTCGTGTCGAAAACCAACAATGGGGCGACGAACACGGCTTGGGTATTGGCGAAGTAGGCATTGAAAATGTAGAAGTTATCAAAGGTGCAGCATCTTTGTTGTATGGTGCTGATGCGATTGGTGGTGTTTTATTTTTTACTGAAGAACGCTACGCAGCGTTGAATACCACAGAAGGTTTTGTATCGAGCAAACTACTCTCCAATACACTCGGAATTGCCAACCAAGTAGGTTTTAAATCGAACAAAAACAATATTCGTTGGAATGTTTTTGGTGCATATTCTTCCAATGCAGACTACCAATTGCCAAATACTAAACGAGTTTTAAACACTCGATTTGACGAAGCAAACTTCAAAACAAGCCTTGGTTTTAACCATAAAAATTGGATTGGAAACCTCCGTTACAGTTTTTTGAGCAATAATTTTGGCATTACAGAAAGTAATGAACCTTCTATTTCGACCAAAAGAAAGCCTGAATTGCCTTTTCAGAACTTAAAAAACCATCTTTTGACTTTTGAAAATACTTATTTTATAGGAAAAACAAAATTAAACGCAACCATTGGCTATGGGCAAAATAACCGAAAGGAATTTGAAGATACTTTGGCTTTTCCTAACTTGAATTTGCTTTTAAAAACACTAAACTACAACTTTAAAAGCAGCACTTCTTTGCTCAATGATAGGGCAAATTTGATGACGGGCGTACAAGGTATGTTTCAAAAAAATACCAATAAAGCGGAAGAGATTTTGATTCCAGATGCTTCCATTTTTGATGTTGGCGCATACAGTGTTTTGCATTTTTCAGCAACAAAAAACTGGAAGATAGAAGGTGGATTGCGCTTTGACCATCGTACGATTTCGACGGTAGCGATGCAAAGCGACGAAATTATTTATCCTGCATTGAAAAGAGATTTTAACAATTTTAATTTTTCGTTGGGTTCTTCTTTTGCATTAAAAAGTATGAATTTTAAGGCAAATTTGGCAACGGGTTTCCGTGCGCCAAATAGCGCAGAATTGCTTTCTAATGGTGTTCACGAAGGTGTTTTACGCTACGAAATTGGCAATAACGCTTTGAAAAGCGAAAAAGCAACCCAATTTGACTTCAATTGGTCTTTTGAAAAAGAACACTTTAGCTTCTACGTCAATCCATTTTTCAACCACATCAAGGATTATATTTTCATTGCGCCAACGGATAGCGTTATTGAAGAAACACCTGTTTTTGAGTACCGACAAAGTACTGCCAATTTACTTGGCGCAGAAGCGGGTTTTCACTTACATCCGCATCCGATAGATTGGCTGCATATTGACTGCAATTATTCGTCGGTTTTTGCCAAAGATGAGGCTGGCAATCCACTGCCGCTAATTCCTGCCAATAAAGTACAAACGATGCTCAAAGGAGAATTTAAAATGAAAGGCAAATTAAAATTAAACAATGTTTTTGTGGAACATATTTATCGTTTTGAACAAAATAAAATTGCTTCTTACGAAACTCAAACGCCTCATTATCAATTGTTTAATACTGGTTTTAATTTTGAATACCAAGCTAAAAAATCAAAAATAGAATTTACGGCAGGCATCAAAAATATTTTCAACACAGCTTACATAGACCATCTTTCAAGGTTCAAAAACGACAATATTTTGAATGTTGGACGAAATTTTTATGTGAGTGGAAGATGGGATTTTTAGAAAAATATACGGTAAGGGCGGACTTTGATTGCAAGAAATCTAACTTTATTTTCCTTAGCGTTGGGATTAATACTAACGCTAAGGAGTTTTTATTATTATTTTTTCGGTGATTTTACATTGAAAGCAAAGCGAATATTTTTACTTTTATGCTCAGGAACACTGATTTTCCAAGTCAATTTTCCATAAGTTTCGTCATACGTAGCATTGTCTTTTTCGTCTAAGGTTATGACAATTTCTTTTTGACGAGAAACAGGAATTTGGTCTAAAACCTCTATTTCGATTGGCGTATTTTTATTGTTTTTTACCGTAATATCAAACGCCAAACGCTCTCTTTTTGTATCGCCAAAAAATTTAGTTTCTGATTTTAAATCATTGGCTTTCAGTCTTTTAACCGAAATATCTTCATCACGTCCGAGCGATACAAATAATGTATCATTGGTGTTTTTTGTATCAATAAACGATTGACCAATATAGGTGTCTTTGTAAAAAATATTTGCCGTACCACTGACCAAATTGTATTTTCCATAATTGACAATTTGCGCCAAAAGGAAAACAGAAGGGTCAAGTTTTGGGACAGTCTGAAACTGATACGTTGCCGCCAATTGTTGTGTCGCATATTCAAGGATTTGCCCAGTCGTATTGTTCAAAACAGTTGCCGTTTCTTCAACATCAAACACTTCACTCAGTAGCTCGTTACCAGTATTTTCCATATCAGAAAGCAATGCTTTGAGTTTTCCATCTTCGTAGGTTTTTCCTTGAGGATTAATTGCTGAAGCTGTTGTATATGTACTATTACTCGACATATCTTTTGAAATACTGCCAGAACCAGAACCAGAACCATTCCCTGCGCCATTCCTTCTTTTTTGAGAACCAACTGCTGTAACAACGACTTCACTCAAGACTTGACTGTTTTCTTGCAATAAAATATTGGCAACCGCTTGCTGACCGACAAGCAAATTAATGTTTCTTTTCTCATTTTCGTAGCCTACGTAAGAAACAATTGCTTCATAATTTCCATTGGGCGCTGAAACGGAAAAATTCCCATCAATGTCCGTACTTGCGCCATATTGTGTTCCGTTTTGATAGAGAACTATACTTGCCCCAATTATGTCTTCTCCATTTTTTCCATCTGTTATTTTTCCTCTAAAAATACAATTCCCATTTGTTTGTCCAGCCGATAAATAGCTTACATCTTCTGCTTTTTTGTCGTTATAACTGTACGAATTTGCAAAATCAATGTATTTTGGATTCAGAATTGGGCGGTTGTTGTTGGCAAAAGGCAGGGCATTGGAAAGGTGTAATTTTACATTTTTCCAATCCATTCCAGAATTGTTCTGAATGGCAGCTTTTGAAACCAAGTTCAATGGTTTTTCCGTATTTTCAGCACGAATATCATACAAAGAAGTCCAAGAAGCATTGGAAATCAAATAAATACAAGTAATTTCGCAAGTTTGAGCGACAGCGGAATTGATTTGCAAAACAATCTCACCAGTTGTTTGCGTTTCGCTGAGGTTGAGTTTTTGAAGTTTTTGGCGTAAAATATTTTGCATATTTTGAATTTTTCTTTGTTGAAAAGTCAAATCCAAATGACGGTTTTTGATTTCAGACAAACGTATTTTACAAAAATTCTGTAATTCTTTAAAATCCGTTAGATTCAAACTTGTGTTTGCGTTGTTCTGCGTTGTTCCTACTTTTTTTTGATTTTCCAGTAGTAGTTGTTCTTCTTGATTCAAAACGCGATACTCGACATTAATTCTCGAAATGGCATCGGTCAAATAATTGATACTATCCGTCAGAATTTGACTTTGGCTATTGTCAAACTTGCTATTTTCGCTTGAAAAAGTCCTAAAACTCGCCGACAGCAACTTTGCAGAACCTTTTATTTTGACCTGAATACTTTGCGCATTGACATCTAATGGCATTTTTTCAAAGACAATATCATTCGTGCCAGCGTTCAAACGGACATCTGCAACGCTATTCAGCTTTGCGCCATTTTGATAGACAGTCACTTCTTTGACTTTGCTTGGCACTTTATTCTCAGCGTAAATAGTTGATAATAAGGCGATTGTGAAAATAAATGTGATTAATTTTTTCATTGTAATAATTTTTTTAATGTTGTAAAAAATGAAACGTACATCTATGATGCAAAAATTATAATTTTCCATATTTTTTGAATTATTTATTTACTTTCTTTTAAATACTCTAATTACAACTACATATTTTGTTTAATTTTTCCTTATTTTTTCCTTTAAAAACATTGTAACTACACAGGTTGTATTTTGATGATTTGAGTTAGGCATGGAAGTACCTCTACACCTCTTTTACGAAGGGTATCGATAACAGAACGGATAACACA
>JAYWHK010000087.1:0-4146 GCA_043777755.1 Saprospiraceae bacterium | reverse complement strand
AATATTTATTTTTTTACTAAATATAACCTGAGTAGTTACTAAAATTTTAGTGTCAAAAAAAATTATGCCTAAAATTTCAAAAACTGGAACATCGAGTATTAGTATAAATAATAGCAATATAGAATCTAATAATAAAGAATTGATTATCAATGACTTAAATTATTATTCAAAAGTATGGAATACGTTTATGAAAGATGCTAATAGCAGTAGAAAAGACTTAGTAACATTTCGTCAATTCGCTGCCTTAGGTGTCAATAATAGTCATAAAAATCAAGGTTTAACTTTGGCAACAGTTCATACAGTTAAAGGTTTACAATATGATATTGTTTTTGTAATGGGTATGAACGATGGTACTTTTCCAGATTTCAGAGCCAAAACAGAGCTGGAATTGCAAACAGAAAAAAATGTAGCTTATGTAGCTGTTACAAGAGCAAAACGATGGATTTATCTTACTTATCCAGAATGTAAAATAATGCCTTGGGGAGATTGCAAACAACAAGTAATATCAAGGTTTTTAAAATAATAAAAAAGCCCCGTATCACTACGAGGCTTTTCTGATTTTCCCTACTCCACATTCTCCATATTATCCTTCGGCATCCTATCGGCTAAAAAAGCCAGTGGATCAACGCCCGCTTTGTCGGGTTTTTCGTCCGTGATGAAAGTGTACGTGTTGTCAAACTTGTTGATTTTTACCCTTTTACGAAACAAAATTTTAGCTGGACGTTTGTCGTTTTCGGGTTTTGCGAGTGCGCCAATTTCGATGAAATCATTGATGGCAACTTCGCTTTCTTTGCCGAGTTCGTCCGCTTTGAACTTTTTGGCTTCGATTTTTAAAGTCACTTCGTACTTGCCATTGTCGAGTTTTTTGGCGGTAGCCGAAGCCGTTTTACAATCAAACAAAGTAATGTCTTCAAACAAATCTTTGACTAAATATTGTAAAGAATCAGGCGTGTTTTTCTTAAATTCGTCAATCACATCAAGACTAACTGCGTAGTTGCCTTCTTGATATTTGAATTTATCTAAAAAATTCCTAAGTGATTGATTAACAGCATTTTCGCCAATCATTTCTTTGAAATAATACATAACTCCCGAGCCTTTTCTGTAATGTATATAACCTTGATTCTCTACTTTTGACAAAGGCAATTCTTTCTCGGCTTCTGTTCCTCTTGCACTCAAATAATCGTCCATTTCATACTCTAAAAAACGACGCATGGCATTTTGTCCATACTCTTTTTCCATGACCATCAATGCGGAATATTGAGCAAAAGTTTCTGACATTAAAGTGCTGCCTTGCATCTCTGCACCACACACTTGGTGCGCCCAATATTGATGCCCCATTTCATGTGCTACAACGTAAAAAACCTTGTCAATATCATCAGGATTTCGCAAATCAGCAATAAATCCAATCCCTTCGGAATAAGGCATCGTGCCAGGAAATGCTTGTGCAAACGACTGATACTGAGGAAATTCGATGATTCTACACTGTTTATTTTGATAAGGACCAAAATTAGCGGTGTAATATGCCAACGATTTTTTCATAGAATTTAACATTCTATCTACGTTTTGTGGATGCTTTTTGTCGTAATAAACTTCAAAGTCAATACCGTTTTCACGTTCTGTTTTTTTCTCAAATCGAGCCGACAAAAACGAGAAGAAATACAAGGCTTTGTGGTCTAATTTGTAGTTGAAATAATGGCGATTTCCTTCTGTCCAATCTTTCACGAGTGAGCCTGGCGCAATCGCAGTTTGGTCTGCCGAAGTGCTAATTGTCGTTTCCAAATTCACATAATCGGCATGATTCGAGATGTAAGTATTGCTTCTATCGCCGTTTCTGTCCAAGGCAGGCATCCGCTGACGTTCAGGCAAACCACGTTTTTTACGCTTGTTTTTATCGCTTATTTCAGCATCAGCTTGGTAGCCAATCATAGGCGAAAAATCTCGTATATTGAAAAAAGAACCATTTTCTACAATCGAAGTAATTTTTACTTGATTTTCAAAACCTTTGGCTGCATAAACGGAGTGAAATTTCATTTTCACGCTATCGCCTGCCGCCAGTGCTGGGCTGAATTTGTAAATCGAAAAGAGGTGTTTGTCGTCTTTGAAAATCTCTGTCGCACGGTCAATCTCCATTGTGAGTTTAAAATCATCTGGCAATGTAATAAAAAGACTATCAATGCTTTTTATATTTTTATTTTTAATAATTAAATCGCCATCAACATTCAAACTGCGTTCCGCTGGGAATAAATCCAACTTGTATTTTACGTCCGTAATGCGAGGTTGCGCTGCATTTTCATATTTTTTAAACAATTGTTCGTACTCCATTTTGAGGACTTCATCTTGTTTATCGCTTGTAAAAGAATTTAGCATTTTAGTATTGTAAAATACAAAACCAGCGCACAAAAACCATAATCCGAACAATCCAAATGCTACGGGACGCATTTTTCCAAACGCATTTTTAGCGGAAGTAAAACGATTTTTCCAATCCGTATCTCGTCCACGAACATAGAAAAATATCGCAACCAATGACAATAATCCGCAGAACAACAACCAATAAATGCTGAACCAAGACAAGCCCGAAACGAAAGGTCCAAAACCGTTCATGTCGGAATAGGTTTCACGAGGTCTTGATGCAAAACGCACCATTCTTGTTGTAATGTCCAATGGGCCCCAAATAAAAGCATTGAGCAAATTAAAGATAATAAAGGCAAAAAATCCTACATATTTATTGCTCGACAAGACACTTATCAACATTGCTGCTACAATCAGCATCAAAAAACGGCTGTAATCTATCAGCATAATTTGCTTGAAATAAACGTCCAATTCAAAGTTGGTATAACCTTGAAGTGCTTGTCCAACGATGCACATTCCGATTGCGACCAACAACATAATCGCCACAACTCCTGCCAATGACAAGAATTTTGATACAAAAGTCGTCCAAGTTTGCGTAGGCATTGCATCGTAGATTTCACTGACTTTTGCTTCACGTTCTTTCCAAATCAGTGTTCCCGCAAAATAAGTAACGACGGAAAGTATAAAAATCATAAATGCGCCCGAAATCAATTCACACATCGCATAAGTAATTGGGTAGGTTTTTAAGCCATAACTTTCATTTGGATTCATCAAATTTGGTAGTAAATTGAACATTCCAATCAGTGTCAAAAGTTTGAACGGAACACTTCTAACGATGCCTAAAAACTCTGTTTTGGTTTGATTCCAAAACTGCGACATGACCGTTGAAACGCCAAAATTTTGTGTTACCGTTGGTAAAATTCCGCTTGATGCAACGCTAATTTCTTCCATTTTTTTGCCTTTTTTAACCTTAATGTCTTTTCTTTTTTCTTCAAAAGAAAATCTAAAATAGCCAAAAATCAAAACCACAAAACCTACGCCAACCCAAATTAAACGGTTTATCAACATCGTCGAATTGGATAAGCCGACAGAAAAATTATTTTTATCAGACACCGACCAATATTTCGTTACCAAGCTCATTGGGCGTTCTCCAAAAGGGTCTAACAATGCCGCAATGTGTTGATTACTAATGTCTTGCATATAATTTTCTGCCGTCAGATACGCCACCAAAAGCACCAACGCTGCAATGAACGAATACATCGTATTGCGGAATAAAATCGCAAAAACATACAAAATAGCGGCACAGAAAAAGACATTGGGAATCGCTATGGCGAAAATACTATCTATGTGCGCTTGCCAAACGATTGGACCAAAACGGTCGGCATCAAGTGTTTGAAACGCAGCGTTCCACCAAGTCCCAATCAGAGAGCCAAAAGTAATGCCCAACAAAGGAACAACCGCTATCAACATCGCACCAAAAAAGTGACCGAAGTAATAGCCCGCTTTGCTAATAGGACGTGAAAAAATGATTTGTGAGGTGTTGTTTTCAAAATCCCTAAGTGCTGCCGAGTTCATGAACGCTGTCGTCAAAAACAGGGTCAAAATAGACATCACACCATAGAAACTTTGAATGACGTAAGGCGCATTTTTATAGACATTGCCATAACCACCGCCAATTTGCACGTTGTCGCTGAGTGTTGCGCCTACGACCAATAAGCCGAAAACGAACATGAATATATACATCATCGGCGAGCGTAGCCAATGCTTGAATTCAAAGTTGAAAAATGTTTTGAACAT
>JAYWHK010000086.1:0-30765 GCA_043777755.1 Saprospiraceae bacterium | reverse complement strand
TATTTTGAAGATTTATAAAATATTTAAAATATTGAAAATCAATTATTTATAAAATATAGATTCAAATTCCTTAGCTTAATGACATTGCCCTAAATCCCTCTCCAAAGGAGTCTTTTATGACCTGAGGAGGGACTTTCCAATGTTACAGCTATATTAGATTCAATTAAATTAATAAATTATTGTAATTGCTTACAAAAAATTTGCCAATTTTTAAAAATAATCAATAATGAAAAATGAATAATTATTAACTATTTATTTTTCATTATTAATTAAAAATAACGTGGTGTTACAACTTTTTTCACTCTATAATCAAAATCATAGCCTAAGAAAAGTTCAAATGAACCAGAGTTCACGGATTGTAGTTTTGTTAATGAATAATCATAAGCAGCACCAATACGCAAACCATTTTTCATATAATATGCGCCCCAAATATTAACCGATGAGTTTGGTGTCAAATTTTCTGTTGAAGGTTGCTTGATAGCTCCACGATAAGCTGCTCCAATCCACAATTGCTGGTAGAAAAACAAAGATAAATCAACGTCATAAGACATTGGCGCACTTACGTTTTTGTATAATGTATTTTTATTCAAATTTGAAGTCAAGCCAGATGTTCTAACCATAACTGAAGGTTTGAATACCAAAGCATCACCATTGATAGGAATTGCTGCGCCTGTATGGAAAAATACGTGACGTACTTGACGTGCAAGGTAATTGTCAGTTTGATTTTGTTTGGTTCTGATATCCCACTCAATTAATTTAGGAACACCAACGCCAAAATAGAATTTCTTTTCTTTTGAAAAATAAAGACCAGCACCAAAATTTGGTAGTAATTTAGAGTAACTTGCATCTAAAGCATGATCAGTAGATTCTTGTGGTGTCAATTTTGTGTGGTCAAAAGTATAATATTCGCCACCACCTTGAATGGCAATAGCCAATTTGTACTTACCCATCGGAATGCGATAAGCATAAGAAATACCTGCACCCAAAGTTGTTGTTGGGCCAATTCTATCACTGTTAAGGGTCAATCCTAAACCAACACGCTCATTTTTCATAGGCGTATGGGCATTTAAAGTTTGACTAATAGGTGCACCATTGAATCCAACCCATTGAGAACGGTGAAGGAGTCCAAGTGACAAGTGACCTTCTGCACCAGCGTAAGCAGGATTGAAAGTCAATGTTGAAAACATATACTTAGTGAACATAGGGTCTTGCTGACCGAATACATTAAGCGTTAATAATAAGCCAAAGATTGCTGTACAAATCTTTTTCATGTGCGAAGATTTTTTAACTGTTAAAATTTCTTGATTAATTAAAAAGAAAATTCAATTACGATTTTTCTTTACAAAAGAATACATTTTAGTGTGCGTAGAAGTGTTCAATTTCTATTACAAAAATACTTATTTTTTATATTGTAGCATTGTTTTTATAAAAAACAATGCTACAATATGGTTTATTTAACTTTATCTTCTCAATTCTAAGAAGCCAGATTTAATGCTTGTTTTATCGCTTTCTGGATAGCAAAGAATGTAGTAGTACGTTCCATCAGGGAGTTTTTGATTGCCCCAAGTTCCTCCCCAAGAGTTGTCATAATCTGTTCTGCGATAGACTTCATTGCCCCAACGGTTGAAAATCACTAAAGTATTTCCTTTCAAAGTCGGATTATCAATACCACTGATGATGAATTTATCATTGATTCCGTCATCATTTGGAGAGAATCCGTTGAATATCGTAAGTGTTCCAGAAGTATCGCACTTGATGTCAATGATAACTTTTGCGGTATCACATTTGTTGCCAACACAAAGAGAGTACAAGAAAGAATCTTTTCCGCAGAAATCAAATTCAGGCATATAAATGACCTCACCTGTCTTGTTGTCTATGCTAAGAACAACACCTTTGTTAGGGCCTATACCACCGTTTGCAAGTGGAATCACTTGAATTTTTACATTGGTAGAATCTTTGTATTTGTCATTTTTCAAAACATTGATTTTGATATTGTTGTTCTTTGTACCAGACTGATTGTCGTCAATTGCCGTTACGATAATACTACCTTTCGGAACAACCGTAACAATCATGGTTGTAGTATCCGCCAAATCGAATTGGTCAATCAATACGATACAAGCAGTATCGACACCAACTTTAAGACCTGTAACTTTTACGCAATTTGTAACTGGATCAAGCACGAATTTCACTTCACTACCTGATTTTAAAGGACAAACGTTGATTATTTTTTCAATCTTTTTATCAACTTCTGTTTTGTCAGGACAAAGAATTAACGTTCCATCAACTTCAACGACCTCTTTTATGACGCTTGGTTTTGGTGCTCTGACGGTGACAATGGTACGAATCGTATCTTTTTTACCTGTTTTGTCAAGAATTACCCAGCAAGCAGTGTCTGTTCCAATTTCTGCACCAGTCCAATTGATTTTAAGACCTTTTACGCCATTTGCAGTGGTACAATCTCCATTTGGATCTAATGCAAAAATAACATTTTCGCCACCAGCATCAGGACAGATATTTACAATACTAACAAAGCCTTTTACACCAAGCGCAATTGTATCAATACAAGTAGATTTATTTTGGAAAATAACCAATGTATCATAGATAATCTTTGACTGTGATTTTGGTTGAATCACTGTAATGATGACAGAAGCGGTATCTAAGTTGCCTAATTTGTCTTTTACAACAATACAAGCCGTGTCTTTTCCAACTTTTAATCCTGAAGCGATTACACCAAAACCACTTTTACAGTTACCTGCTTTGATGAGTGCAAAGTTCACTTCTGGGCTACTTGTGATTGGACAAGCGTTGTAAATAGAATCAATACCAGCGTTGATGTCTAATTTTAAATCTTCAAGACAATAAGTTACTTGCTGTTGTACAAAAATGGTATCTTGAATCAAGTAAGGTTTGCGTGGTGTTACATAAACGACAACTTTCAAAGTTGCTGTTTTGCCCGTGGAATCTTTAACTGTTACACAAGCTGTATCTTTTCCAATTTTATTTCCTTTGTAAATAATCGAATAGCCAAATCCTGTTGGTGCAGCACACGTAGGTGTTTGCTGTATCGTAAAGTCTATTGGACTATTCGTTTTAGTACAAGTATTTGTTACCGTCAAAGGTGTTTTTGTGAAATCTACACCAGAGAATTTGTCCGAAGGCAAACAATAAGTGTAAGAAGACAACAACGGAATGGTATCAACCACAACATCTTTTGGCAATGGTGCGGGTAAAACCGTAATATATACTTTGAAAGTATCACATTTTACATCAGAACAAAGGGTAATAATAGAAGTATCTGTTCCGATTGATTTTGTACCTTTGTATTTTAGGCAAAAATCAGCTTGATCCAAATTAATATCAGCGTAATTTGTTGTTGATTTTGCTTTGAAATCTTTTAATTTTTTTCCTAACAAATATTTTGCTGTATCAATACAGTACGTTGCATTTTCACCAACCAAAATAGTATCTTTGAAAGTCAGTCCAGTATTTGGATTTCCACCACCTTTGATAACATCTATATAGTAATAAGTTGTGTCGCAATAACCGTATTTATCACAAGCAACGATTTTTGCAGTATCGTTTCCAATTGTATTTCCTTTGAAAATAATACATTTTTTATCAGCTGTTACAGTGAAATCTACGTTTTTATTCTTAGAATCTACAAAAGCATTTGTTGTTTTGACGGGGTCACTGAACAATTCAGCAATGTCCAAACATATCGTATCTTGTTTGCCGAGTTCGATGGTTGCACTGACGAAATCTGTTTGCACGCAACTTACAAAAGTCTTGATGGTATCTGCACAACCCGTAGCATTTTCAATAATGATTACTTCGTGTACGCCTTTTTCAAAAGAAAGAGCCAATCCTTTTGCATCTACGCCAATATTAAAGCCCAGTTCGGTTTCTACCAAAAAGGTTTGATTGGTAATGTTGATTGGAGAATATTTTGAGGTAGGAATACCTCCAATAATCAATTGCTGTGCTGTGTCCAATACCCATTTTCCATTCGGATTCCACTTGTTCATTAATCCTACTAAGCTATCAATCGTATTAAATTCACCAGTAAATTTAGCTCCATTAATAGTCCAATTATCTACAGTGAATGGTGGAGGTAGCAAACTACCCGTAACAGACAACATTTGAGAATAACTGTATGCTATAATAGTATCAAAATCACAGCCAATTTTATCATCTAAATAAATATTGCCATCTGCATAGAAAGAATATTTTAAAGAATCTGCTGGCTTGAACTCAGGGAAACAAATCTGCCCTTTTAAGCTACAATCAGCAACATACGTTACCGCAGAATCTAATTTTATCAAGCCTTTGCAATCCTTTACAACTCTTGCGTAAATCGTTGTAGTATCGCTTTTGCCTTTATTATTGGTAATTACGATGCAAGCAGTGTCTAAACCACCAGCTTTCAAACCTTCTATTTCGATGCAAGAATTAGGGCTTACTAAGTTGAATAGTGTGAATTTTACATCTTTACCAGATTTGGCTGGGCAAATATTCGTTATAGATTTGATAGAGTCACCTGTTGCAGTAATTAAAGCATCTGTACTGATGCAGTACTTTTTCTTTTGACCTTCATAAACGTTTTCATTTACGATATGATTGCCCAGAACTGCTGATGCACCTTCTACATTAAGATACATAATGCTTGTATCTTGAACATTATTTAGTCCTGTTGCTACAAAAAGTAAAGTATCTTTGCCTTTTTTAGAGCCAGTAACTTCAAAGCAAGAGTCACCAGGCAATATTTTCATGCTGATAGGAGAATTTGTAGCAATGGGATTGAAATTTTGCAACTTCGTAACCTTTCCTGCGGGCAAATCTTTTCTGTCAATACAATATTTTTCAGTTTTACCAACTTTTAGTGTTTTAGTCGAAATGTCTTTTTTAGGACATACGACATATATATAAACTGAATCTTTTAGATTTAGACCAGCAACATTCACTACAACCTTGTATGAACCTTCGTCAAAACTAAATTTTACACCTTTTGACTGAATACCAGTATTTAGACCAACAGTATTGTTGGAAACAATGGTTGTCGTGGAAATGTGCATTTCAGAATACTTAGAAGTTGTATTACCTCCAACCATCTTTTTTGTGGCATCGTCATAAACCCAGTCGGCGGTGTTATCCCACTTACTTAGAGAGTCGGCTAATGCACCAAATGTAAGAAATGGTTTGTTTAAAAACTTCTTTCCATTGATGGAGACAGAGTCCAACACATAAGGTGGAGGAGTTGATGCTCCAAAATTAGAGAAATCATAAGCCAAAGTAGTGTCTATTTTACATGGTGCTGTTGTACCAGTGTAAATTTGTCCATTGACGGTGATAACAGCATTGGCAAGTTGATTTTGATCAACATTGTCAAAGCAAATCTCGGATTTCGTGCCGCACTTTGTTAGTTTGTTAACGATAGTGTCCTCTTTTATTAAGCCGCCTTGTGCAAAGCTTAATGTACTGATAAGAGAGGTGACGAAAAAAAGTAAAAAATGTACACGTCCTTTCATGATTAAAACGTTTTTCTTCATAAGTAGTGAGCGTAAGGTTCTATTTAAAAATTGGTTTCAATTTATTTAATTACACTAAAAAATACGAATTTCTAACATATTAATTTTATTTATTTTTGTAAAAAATTATTAAACAGTATTTTATGAATTTTAAAAAATAATATTTATTAAATTTTTATAAATAACTCAAAATCAATAAGATAGATGTGTTTTTAGTGTCTTTTCATAAACTAAAAACTGGAACTAAAACCGTGCCAATAATGTAAGGAGAATGTGGTGTCTGGGAACAACGCTTGTGAATAGACATAGTGGGAGGCGTTTTCTGATTCACGGTACAAATATAAGGGTTTTTTAGGAATTTGTCACTGTTTTGGTAGTACTATTTTTCATTTTTTTTCAAAAAAAATATATCAATTTAGCAAATAAATAGATATATTGTACTATATTTACGTGTTGGTATGATTTTTTTATTTAATATTGACTTGTTTTTAATGTCACAAAAATGATTGATTTAAAAGATTTCAGATGGATTTGATTTTTTCAGAAGATGGCAACTACTATTTTCCTGCACAGCACACTGCTGACGAAGATGGTTTTCTTGCTTTGGGTGGTGATTTGTCACCAGAAAGACTACTTTTTGCTTATAAAAACGGGATTTTTCCTTGGTACGATGATAACACTCCAATTGCATGGTGGTGTTTGAATCCTCGGTTTGTGTTGTTTCCTTCTGAAATAAAAGTCAGTAAAAGCATGAAACAGCTTTTTAAAAGCAATAAATTTGATGTCACATACAACACTTGTTTTGATAATGTTATAGAAAACTGCTCAAAAACAACTCGAAAAGACCAAGATGGGACTTGGATTGTGGAAGACATAAAAAAATCTTATCAAAAATTATTTGAAATGGGTTGGATTATCTCTGTTGAGGTTTGGAACAAAGGCAATTTGGTAGGAGGGTTGTATGGTGTAAAAATTGGTAAAATTTTTTTTGGAGAAAGTATGTTTGCAAAGGAAAGCAATGCGTCTAAATATGGTTTTATTAGTTTGGTCAAAAAATTAGAGTCGGAAGGCATTGTGCTGATTGATTGTCAGCAAGAAACAGCGCATTTGGGTTCTTTAGGCGCAAAATTAATTTCAAGAGATTCGTTTTTGGCAATTTTGAAGGAAAATGTTTGAAATGTTTTTAATTTTTTTCTATAAAATTTTGTAATATTAATAGGAGAATTTTTCTAAAAAAACTTATTTTTGCAAAATTTTTATAAAAAATCATCTATGACACATCAGGAACATCAAGAACAAATCAATAGTATTTGGGATAATTTTCAAAAATGTAGCGAAAACGAGCAGTATATGCTGTATTTGCTCTCCATGTTTTATACGAGTGCAAAGAAAGCTGTTTTGACAGATCTTTGTGCGGAAGCAAGAGCAGAAGGAGCAACTTCTTTAATAACTGCACAAAAAGAGATTATAAAAATAGCTGAAGACCTTGTCAGCAATACAGATTTAATGACCATGGTCGGACAGGAGTTCACGGTTACAAAAATGGCAATGAATGTTATTTTTCACCGTGCGCCAGCTTATAAGTTCTATGAACCATTTGTAAAAGCAATAAGAAAAGCACGGAGAGTCCATATATATCAACATACGCAACAAATTTATTTGAGTAATTATTCTCATAGTATTCACGATGCAGAGAGAGAATACATTATAGCATTGAATGAAAGAGATGACACAAAGATTGACAACGTTCTTTCATTGTTTAATCTTAATTTTAATTATGACTCTAATAAGTTGTTTTTTACACCTTTTGACGAAACATGGTTTAGTAAAATTCCAAGTCCTATCCAAGTGCAGGCTTTGATTTTAGAGATTTCGCCCAAGCAACAGCAGCTCAAAAAAATAGATGAATATTTGAAAATGGCAAAAGAATTGCCTTGTTTTCAT
This sequence comes from Saprospiraceae bacterium, assembly GCA_043777755.1. Taxonomy (GTDB): domain Bacteria; phylum Bacteroidota; class Bacteroidia; order Chitinophagales; family Saprospiraceae; genus CANHEE01. The sequence continues at coordinate 23,296 of JAYWHK010000086.1, read as the reverse complement.
GTGCCAGAAGTCAAGGCTCGTTTGACTCCTTATTTGATTTATCAAGAAGCCATAGAAGGCAAATTTGACCAAATCGCTAAAAATAAAGATGCCAATTTGACCCATACGGGCGTTGTAGCAATGGCAAAAGGAGATTTTGATGGTGTGATTGCTTCGGGCGATGCGATTCGTAAACTCATTAAAGGTTCTACCAAAAAAGAATTTTATGGACTTTCATTCAGTTCTTACTATATTCTTGCTTTATTGATTAAAAAAACGGACGTTTTGAGCATCAAAAAGCAAGTAGAATTATTCAAAAAATACGGTAATGGTTTGCCCGTTATGATGCTTGAATTATTTAGTAATTTCCTTTTGGGTATGGCTTCTTCTCGAAAAGTTGATATTAGCGGTCAGAATCATACGACTACCCATTTGCATATTTTTGCATTAGTGACTCATTGGATGCAGCAAGTGCCTAATAATAGTGAAATTTCTTTGTTGGAAACTTATGCTAAAAGAGCCAACGAAAATGGCTATAAATGGTTTGAACTCGAGTTTTCTTCTTTATTGGCGGGTTGGGTAAAAGATGACTCGAAAGCTATGTTTTATGCTAGAAGAACCATGGAGCTTCAAAAAGAAATTGCTGCAAAACCTATTAAAGATGGACTTCATGTTGCCGAAGAATGGGAGCGCAAATTAGATGCTTTGCTACAACTCACGGGCGACGCACCTTCTGCAAAAGAGAAAAAAGAAGATGCTCCACAGTTTTTAAACCGCATCGTTTGGCAAGTGGATTTTGAACGCGCTCACGTACAACCTTTGGAACAAAGTTACGGTAAAAAGGGCTGGACAGCTGGGCGAAATTTGGCACTCAAGCGTTTTTCAGAAAATAACCTTCCTGATGGTACGACCGAACAAGATAGACAAATTGGTCGTGCCGTAAAAGAGGAAAGCACGGGCTATTGGGGCGGTGGTACAAGCTATTATATTGATCCTTTGAAAGCCTTCAAAGCGATGCTTGGCGCACCAAATTTATTCTTGCAAAGCGGAATTCCTTGTGAATTGGTCAAAAAAGAACCTGAAATAGTGGTAGAGTTAAAAAATGGTCAATATGTTGTCCGTTTTGATTTTGATGGCTCAAATATGGTAAATTTTGTTAAAGAAACTCCGACTCGCTGGGCATTGATTCAATACACGGCAGCTCACGTGAACGTTGCGAAAGCCTTGGGCGGACGTGATACCAGGTTTCCCGAAACTGCCAAAGCGACCTTGGCAAAAGTACTGAGTTCTTTGTCAAAAATCGTGACTGTTCACTCCGAATTGGCAGAAGAAGACAGCTCAATTCCTACGGTTGATGCGGACACCAGCATTTTTGCTCATTTGATGTCGTCAGGCGAAGGCTTCAAGGTGGAGCTTTTCGTAAAACCTTTTGCGCCCGAAGCTCCTTACATGAAACCAGGTACGGGTCGTGAAAATGTTTTGGCAGAAATTAACGGGAAACGGATTCGTGCTGTTAGAAATATAAAAAAGGAAAAGAAAAACCTCACAGCTGTTTTAGAAGGGATTACTTTATTAAAAAATGACCCAACGCCAACGCTCGAATGGCAGATTGATGGGATAGACGAATGTCTGCAATTATTGCTCGAAATACAGCCTTTGCGTGAAGCAAAAGCGGTCATTTTGGAATGGCCCAAAGGCGAAAAATTCAAAGTATTGAAACAATTAGATGTCAATAGTTTGAGTGTAAAAGTATCAAAAGACAATGATTGGTTTGGGATTACGGGCGAAATAAAAATCGGTCAAGACTTAGTGTTGTCTATGCAACAACTGATGGGCTTGATAAAAAATAGTAAAGGTAATTTTATAGAAGTGGCTGACGGTCAGTTCATTGCATTGACCAAACGCTTCCAAAAACGCCTTCGAGAACTCGAAGGATTCTTGGACGAACACAAAGGCAAACTTCGTTTTAATCCTTTGGCGGCTTCGGCGATGGAAGAGTTACTTGATGGTATTGACAATGTAAAAACAGATTCGCATTGGAAAAAACATTTGGAAATGATTCGAGAAGCAAAAGAATATCGTCCAAAAGTGCCAACTACTTTTCAAGCAGAATTGCGTAGCTACCAACAACAAGGTTTTGAATGGTTATCGCAATTATCGGCTTGGGGCGTAGGTGCTTGTTTGGCTGATGATATGGGACTTGGAAAGACGATTCAAGCCATGGCGGTACTTATCAATCGTGCCGCAGACGGCCCCGCATTGGTCGTTGCGCCATCTTCGGTAAGTATCAATTGGATGAATGAAATCCGAAAATTTGCACCTACTTTGACACCCATTTTGTTTGGTGCTGGCGATAGAAAACAAACTTTGGACGAGCTTGGGGCATTTGATATTTTGGTTTGTAGCTATGGTTTGCTTCAGCAAGCGTCTGATATGTTGGTACAAAAACGTTTTACCACCATTATTTTAGATGAGGCGCAAGCCATCAAAAATACGACCGCCAAACGTACAAAAGCCGCTTACGAATTGCAAGGAGATTTTAAAATTATTACGACGGGTACGCCTATTGAAAATCACTTGGGCGAATTGTGGAGTATCATTAATTTTATCAATCCAGGTTTGTTAGGCACATTGAATTATTTTAATGAGCGTTTTGCCAATCCTATTGAAAAAAATGGCGATTTGGAGAAAAAGCTACAACTTCGTCGTTTGGTTCAACCTTTTATTTTGAGGAGAAAGAAAAGCGAAGTGTTGGACGAGTTGCCAAGCAAAACCGAAATTACTTTGACCGTTCAACTCAGCGATGAAGAACGTGCTTTTTACGAGGCACTCCGTCAAACAGCGATTCAAAGTTTGGAAGAATCCACTAACGAAAAAGGCAACGATGCTCGCTTTAAGGTTTTGGCAGAAATCAGCCGTTTGCGCCAAGCCTGTTGTCATCCGCAAATGTTGCAGCCTGATTTGCCTATTGGAAGCGCAAAGTTGGAGCTTTTTGGCGAAGTCGTAGAAGAATTATTGGAAAACGGACACAAAGCATTGGTGTTTAGTCAATTTGTAAAACACTTGCATTTGATAGAAGAATACGTAAAAAAGAAAGGCATCAATTACCATTATCTTGACGGTCAGACACCACTCAAAGAGCGTGAAGCGATGATGAAAGCCTTTCAAGCAGGTAATGGCGATTTGTTTTTAATTAGCCTAAAAGCTGGTGGAACGGGACTCAACTTGACCGCAGCGGATTACGTAATTCACATGGATCCGTGGTGGAATCCTGCCGTAGAAGACCAAGCCTCTGACCGTGCGCATCGTATCGGACAGCAACGCCCCGTTACGATTTATCGCCTTATTACTGAAAATACCATTGAGGAAAAAATCGTAGGATTACACGCTACCAAACGAGATTTGGCGGATTCGCTCCTCGAAGGAACTGATGCAAGCGGCAAACTCAGCACCCAAGAATTGATGAATTTGATAAAATTGGGTTAGTAAATACACCGTTTTTTTAGTTATTTAATGTTTGCTATTGTTTGAAATGGTTCTGACTAATTGAAAATCAAAACAATACAACAATTATAAACAATAACAAACTTTTCAAACAGTGTAGTAAATAGTAGTTGAGTATTAAGTATTGATGTCGTAGCACAATTAACGACAGCAATACTTAATACTTTCCCACTTTCTTACTTTTCCACTTTCTAATTCCTTTTCACTGCCACTGTCATTATTGGGTCGTAGTCGCCTTGAATGACTGGTGTTTGGCGGCGACCCGTATATTCTTCTACGTTTTTTGAAACAAAATCAAACAATTCTTGTACGCTTACGATGTTATTATCGTCGCTGTCCGCCTCGCCTTTTAAACCACGTATCATAAAATGACTAAAAACGCCTTGGCGCAATCCGCTTGATTCTAAGGAAGATTCTTCGCTTTTTGACGACATAATCAGGGCAGTTCCCGATTTGGCATTCGCCAAGCTTGAATAATAGCTCACCAATGCGTTTTCAGCACTTGCGCCACGCATCGCAAAAAGACTGCCTGAGTGACAAGCATCTGCGATACAAAGTTTGTATTTGGCAGGGCTTGTTTTAAAAATCTGATTTAATTCTTCGTGTTCCAATTTATTATTGTAACCATCATAATCTATTGGCAAAAAAGAACCTTTCAAGCCATGACCCGAAAAATACATCATTACCAAATCATTTGGCCCAGCTTTATCAAACAATGCTTTTGCGCTGTTTACTATATTTTCGTGCGTCGCTTCTTCATCAATCAAAATTTTTACACGATTATCCGCCAAAGCACCACCTTCGGGGCTTTTCAAAAAAGCATACATCCTGTACGCATCGTCGTCGGTATAACGTAAAACTGGCATATGCGAATACGTCGAAACACCAACAACCAATGCCCATACATTTAGTTTTTGGGTTGCAGCTTCTTTTTTTGTAACTACTTGCTTGTCAGTTTCTTGCGTATTTTTTTCGTTTTCAATAGCTTTGTTTTTTACATTTTCTGCAACAGTTGTTTCTTCTTTTTTATCTCCTTCTTTTCCTACATAAGTACCATCTTCCCAGTTGCCTGTGACCTCTGTTCCATCGGTCAAAAAGAGCGTGCCTTTTCCGTAAAAACTACCATTTTCCCATTCACCAACATAACGCTCGCCATTGGCATAATAAACTGCACCTTGCCCTGAAGGCATTTCATTTTTGAACTGACCGACATATTTTGCATCGCCATCTTTATAGATGTATGTTCCTTTTCCGTTTTTGCAATCGCCAGAAATACAACCAACTCGACCTGATTCAATCATACTGTTGCCAATGTATTCGCCATCTTTCCATTCGCCACTGGTCTGTGTTGCATCAACATGATAAATTGTTCCTTTGCCATTGGCTACGTTTTCTTTAAAAGCGCCAATGTATTTTTCTCCATTGGCGTAGTAGAACGTACCGTAACCGTGGATTTTTCCTTTGGCAAATTGCCCTTCGTATTTTGAGCCATCAGGATAAGCATACGTACCTTGTCCATTTTCACAATCGCCATTGATACAACCTGATTGAATGGTTGTTCCGTCGCCATCTTGCTTGCCTTTTGCAACCAACGTTGCACCATTGGTTTTGATTTCCTGACCGTCCATCAAAATACCTTTTTTCCAACTTCCAGTTAATTTTGTGCCATCTTTGAGTGTTTTTGCACCTTTCCCTTCGGGATAACGGTTCGCCCATTGACCTTCGTAGCGGCTTCCATCGGAATAAGTGCAAGTTCCTACGCCATGGATTTCTCCATTTTTAAATTCGCCAACGTATTTTGCGCCACTTGGATAAATAAATGCGCCTTTTCCATTTTTGCAATCACCACTCACGCATTGAGCTTGAAGGATTTGCGCACATAAAAGCAAGGCTAAACTCAGTTTTATTTTTTTCAAAAAATTCAAATGTTTCATATTTTATTTTTCTAATAAATTGGTTTTTGTATTTCGAGAAAAGGCGTGCTTTTTCTCTATTTTCTCATATTATCATTAAACAATATTAACGCCAAAATTCCATATTCCAGTATAATCAAATTGAAATTTTCTTTATATATTCCGTTTGCGTAATGGCTGTAACTTAAAAAAACCAAACCTGACCAAATCAAGCCAATTTTTTTTTGGGCTAAAACAGATAAGGCTACCAAAGTGGTCAAATACCAAGGATGTACGGTGCTTTGACACAATAAATATACGAAAAAAAGCCAAAATAGTTTGTCATATAAGTCTTTTTTTGCAAATGTTAAATAAGCGACGCTTGCTAAAACGACCATACTTAAAAATCCAGAAACACGCTCAATTGGATGAAAACCATAATGCAAGGTGGTGATTTTTTTTAAAATATAATAAAAACTGGCATTGAACTCAAATTTTTGAAAATATAAATTAATGCTTTTTGAAAAATTAGCGACAAATGTTTCACTTATTAAAGGATAAAAAAACAAAACGATGAAGAATATGGTGAAAATTGGGAAAATGATGGATTTGAAGGTAGCACGGACTTTAGTCCTTGAGTCGTCACGGACTAAAGTCTGTGCTACCAATTCCCAAGTTAAAATTGGTAAAAACATTAGCGTCAAAAGTTTGGAACAAACGGACAAGGCTAATAACAGTGAACAACGAACAATGAATAGTTTTTTAGTGAACAGGGAATTATTTTTGACTATAATATCCAACACATACAACATCGCCACGAAGAAAAAAATCATTGCCCCTTCAAAGTGCAAATTTCCACAAATTTCGATGATACACAAAGGATTCAAAGCGTACAATAAGGCATTTTGTTTGGAACTCATTTTTTTTATTAGAAAAATAGTGCCTACTTCGCAAGCGAAAAGAAATAATTTCATCAAAATAGCGGCGATGAAAATATTTTCAAAAGACATTTTATAAGCTAAAAAAAAAACAATTTGACAAACAGGCGGATAGACCGAAAAATAATTTGGAGAATTTAAATGTTGAAAAATAAAAATATCTTTTTCACTTGTAAATAGCTGATTGTCAATAAAATACGATGGTAAATGACTAAATGGATTGTAGCCATGAGCGATTAATTTTCCGTCCCAATAAAACCGAAAAATGTCGTCAGAAAGGTGTGGAAAGGAAAAGCAAAGGACAAAACGAAGGGCAATTCCGAGGTAAATTAAATGTATTATTTTTATTTCAAAAATACTATTTCTAAAAAATATTTTACTTAGATATAAAAATCCTAAAAATGATATTAAAAAAGAAAAAAACAAAGCATTGAAATCTGTTCGTTCTACTAAAAAACCAATGTAAAGTATTGACAATGAGAAGATTGTGGCGAGTAGGGTAGTGAGCGATTTAGATTGCATAAGTCAATTTTTTTTCTAAATGATACATATCTTTTAACGCAAAGATAGCAATAAGAAATTTATTTTTTCAAAAATTTACAATTTAACAACATTGAATGTTAGTTATTTGATAGAAAACGAGTATCTTTGCACTCGTTTTTCACAAAAAATATATAGATAAAGATGAAAATGCACGAATTAGTGGAGCGTTTCCCAGCTTCTTTGGTAGAGGCGCTCGAAATCGGCAGCAAGGCTGTCATCAATAAACCAAAAGGAACAATCCGCAATGTTTATATTTCGGGATTGGGCGGTTCTGGTATCGGCGGAAATTATGTACAAGAGTTCATTCGAGATGAAATCAAAATCCCTTATGTAGTAGGAAAAGGTTACGACATCCCAAATTGGGTAGGTAAAAATACATTGGCAATTGCTTCTTCGTATTCTGGAAATACAGAAGAAACTTTGGCGGCATTGGACTTGATGTTGTCATCAGGGGCAAAGGTTGTTTGTGTGGCATCGGGCGGAAAATTGATTGCGAAAGCAAAAGAATTGGGCTTGGATTACATCACGCTACCACCAAACTGGCCTTCGCCACGTGCTTGTTTGGGTTTATCTTTTGTCCAACAATTGTTTATTTTGAACAAATTACGTTTGATTTCAAGCAAAACCATCAAACAAGTAGCGAGTTCTGTAAAATTATTGGAAAAAGAAGATGCGGACATTCGCAAACGTGCGGCTAAAATCGCTCAAATGTTGCATGGTAAAATTCCTGTAATTTATACGACGGATAGAATGGAAGCTGTGGCGGTTCGTTTCCGTCAGCAAGTGAACGAAAACGCAAAAATGTTGTGTTGGCATCATGTAATTCCAGAAATGAACCACAACGAACTGGTGGGTTGGAGAATCAACAACAAAGATTTGGCGGTGATTTATTTCCGTAACAAAGATGATTTTGAACGCAACTCAGTTCGTATCGAAATCAACAAAAATATCATTCGTGAATATACACCTACGATTATTGAGGTTTTCTCAAAAGGTCGTAGTTTGGTAGAAAAAGCGATGTATTTCACTTATTTGGGCGATTGGATTTCTTGTTATTTGTCTGATCACCGTGAAGTAGATAGCATCGAAGTCAAGGCGATTGATTATTTGAAAAGTGAATTGGCAAAAGTGTAAAACTTTTTTTATATAGAAGCGTTTTGTTTTAGGTTTTACTTAAATCAAAACGCTTTTTTTGTGACTTAAAACAACTTAATACATTGTTTTAAAAGTTTGTTATTGTTTATAATTGTTGTATTATTTGGGTTTTCAATTAGTTAGAACCATTTCAAACAATAGCAAACATTAAATAACTAAAAAAACAGTGTACTTAGCGTATATTTTTTAAACACAAATTTACACGAATTTCACTAATTTAATTAAAACTTCGTTTTAATTTTACACGTAGCTAAGTTGTTTTTATTGATACAAATGCAGCGTGTGTGATTCTGTCGCCCTTACACAAATTGGCTTACATAATACGCCAATGCTTGAATAGAAAGCATTGGATTTGAGCCACTTGCACTTGGAAAAAGACTTGCATCTGCTATAAACAAATTTTTGACCTCTCGAGTTTCACCATTCGGCTTTACTGGGCAATTTTCTTTTCCGCCCATTCTTGCTGTTCCCATCTGATGTGCCGAATACAGCCCAAAATAATTGGTTTTCCAAGGCTGATAATGTATTTTTTGCTTTATTTGTTCAAAATTTTCTTTTTCTGGATAAAAATGCAACTGCTGATTGTGCGGAATCGAAATCCGTTTTGCACCAGCGGCAATGTGCAACTTGACCACTTCTTCAAAACCTTTTAGCAAGTGTTTTTTATCGTAACTGCTTAATGTATAATGTATTTCGGGCTGTTTGGATTTGGGCGTTAATTTTACCTGACCACCAACTTTATCCCTAACTAAAGGGAAAAAAATTCCTGCGTGTTTTAAGTTCAGTATTTCATCTTTGAACTTTTCTCCATTTTCCCAAGTCGTAATCACCGAAGCCAAACCTGGATGAACGGGCGGACATTCCATGCGAAAACCATAATTTCCATCTATTTGTGCAAAGTCTTTGACAATCGTGGTCATCATCGGACCAAACCAAGGATAAATTTCCTCGTCATAACGCCCAATAATCGGAACGACAGGATGCAAAAATAAGTTTTTACCAATCTCTGCGTGTCGCAATCCACTGCGCAAAAGCAAAGCTGGTGTATGAAGCGAGCCTGATGAAACGACCACTTTTTTTGCTAAAATATTGATTTTGAATTGATTACAAATACCTTCAACACCAATAGCTTCGCCGTTTTTTATCAAAATTTTATCAATATAAGTATTGGGTAAAATTTCAGCACCGTGAGCGCAAGCATCAGCTAAAAAAGTTTCTGGTGCAGATTGTTTGATGCCGTAAGCATCGCCAATACAAGAAAAACTTTGCGCTTTCCAAAATGTTTCGTCGCTGATATGGTCTGGTTTTTTGGTGTTTTGAGGAATCAAATCGGCTTTCAAACCTGTTTTTTCAGCGGCATCAAAAAGCATTTTATTTTGCAAATTGTGTTTGAAATCGCTATTTACGTTGTTTCTTTTTTCTATAAAATCAAAACCTTCTACGTATTTTTTGTCCAAAAATTGAGGATTGTCAAATTCTTTTGCCCATTGCTCCAAAACAAAATCGGGTGTACGAAGCGAACCTGCCCAGTTGATGGTCGTGCCGCCGCCAACACTACTTCCTGCCAAAATCGAAATACTGCCAGACTTGGACGTAATCAAGCCTTGTGATTCGTACAATTTGGCAATCATATCCAATTCTCGTTGGGTGAAATCACTGTTTTGGAAATAATTTCCTTTCTCTACGACAATTACTTTTTTACCTTTTTTAGCCAATTCTGCCGCCATGATGCTACCGCCTGCGCCACTGCCAACAATCACTACATCACATTCTAAATTACTATCTTTTTTTACTTCTAAAACCTTGATATTGTTACGATTAATCGGTTTTTCTTTGAGCGCATCTTCGTAGCCAATAGCCTTGGCATTTGGATTGAGTGCGCCCTTGTCGGAAGCTCCAAAATAAATGATTCCAGCCAGTTTTTTGAGTGTGTTTAACAAATTACGCAAATCTGAAATGGGACTTTGTGCTAATTTTTGCAACATTTTTTCTATCTGCACATCGCTCAAATCACGGGCTGCTTTCATCGGGCCCAACCAAATCAATCCCAACAAAGGGGAATCTATCAAAGTAAATGCTTGACGCAAATTTTCTTGATCTTCGAGCTTCAAATTACTGATTAATTCCAACGCTTTGTCCAAAACATTAAAATCAGAAGCCTTCCTTTTCCAAAAATTATGCTCGTCGTTGTTTTTTTCAATAGAAGGAATCAAAATATCGAAAATTCGACTAAGCGATTGGTATTGAGTTGCTTTTATATTCATAAATAAATAATATTTATTTTTTATTTTTAAAAAATACCTTAATTAAATATTTTATGGTAAAAATATAAAAAAAATGGATAAATTATTTTGCATATTCATTTTTTTTAACTATTTATGCAATATAAAATAAAACAAACCAAAATTTAATTCACTCATTTGTCCATTTTTGTGACAATCAAACACAAGCAAAACATGATTAAAAGCTACACCGAAACTAAACTATTGCTTACATTCGTAATCATTGTTGTGAACATTTTATTGTTCTTGTAGTTCTGACTTTGTAACGAGTAAACAAAAAAAACCTTGCTGTATCGAGTACAGCAAGGTTTTATTTTTTTTACTAAAAAAATTAAAAAAGATCACAAATACTTTGTGGTAATGCTATTGGTGGTATTAAATACGTATAATTGGTTGTACTTTCCGTAGGAATTTTTCTAAATTCTACAGGAATGTCCGTATTCGGAATCTGTTGATTCGTGCGTCCGTTGAACGCCATAAAGTCATAAGCCTGACCTTTTGCCAATAGATTCGTTTGGAAATAACCATCATTTACGAGACCAAGTAAGCGCCAGTTCAATGGAGAAGAACCAGCTGGCTTGAACCATAAAACAACTGTTGGGCCAACCAACAAGTTAGGATTTGTAGGGCAATAACCTCTTACTCTTACTGTAATTGTAGGTGTCGTGCTTGCCTGAGGAGCTGGTGTCAAAACCAAATTCACTGTACCAGAACCACACATTACAAAACTATTCGTTCTGAATGAAAAAATACCTGCATTTGGGTCAGGTGCGTTATTGCTTCCAGCTAAATAACCATAAGCAGCATTACTGATACGCAAATAGACTTGGTTTGGTGTATTTGGTACAAACACAAGCGTTTCTGATCTATTTCTGTCAATATAATGGTATTTACGAGTATATACAAAACCTGTAACGTTATCAACAAACTCTACATAATAGTAATTCGGAGGAAGATTTGATGGAAAAACAAGCGTTTTGCCAGTAAAACAGAAACCCCAAAAATAATCTAAATTCCAGTAAGACAAGTGTTTTTGTTTCCAAGTCGCTACGGGTTGTGCCGCAGTTCCTGTCATTGTAATCACTTGTTCTTCTTGCCACTCACCTGTTTTAGTGTCCAAACTCCAAAGCGGAACAGTTTCACCAGGCTTCATGTTGGCGTTGTTATTGTTTGGATTTTTCAAGTTGTTACTTACGTTCATACTAACGCTAAGTTCGCCACCTTCAAAATTTTTCACTTCTTTGTCGCCAGCTTTCATATCCAAAGCCAAAAAACCAAGTGTTTGGAAACTTCCACCACCCAAATCTTTACCAGATTTGTCTTTGACATTGTTTGGAGAAAATCCACCAGGATAACCTTCCAAAGAAGCAAATGAATTTGGTGAAAATTGTACCAATTGTACACTTACTGCACCTGTAACAACTTCGCCATTGGCAGTTTTGAAAATAGTTCCTTTCGGAATATCCACTTTTACAGAATCACCTTTAATGACAGCATCTTGAGTCAAACCATTTGCACCAACATCAACTGTTGCGTTGATAACAGCAACGCCTTGTGGCGGACGGCTCAAATTAATCATACCAATTTCTTGCATTTGCAATGTAGTATCTACGATTTGAAAGCTACGAACCGTTGTCAAATAACCAGCTGCTTTGAAGGTCAAAGAGAATTTAACAGGCTTTTGAGCTGTTGGAATCAAGGCTTTTTTCAAAGCAATATCCAATAAACCACCAGAAACCGAGCCAATCGCACTGATTTTTTCAATGGCAGGTGTATAGATATTGTCTGCATCTGGCCCAGTAACTGTAATTTCTACTTTTGGTGGAGCAAAAGTCGTTGCGCCTGGCGCAGGATTTAAATCCAAAATACGAAGACTCAAAGGAATACGAATCAAATCATTTTTCACAACGATTTGTAAATCTTTGGTTAAGTCTTCTTTTGTCGTACATTGCCATAATCCAACTGATAAAGCAGCCAATAGAAAGGCAAAAAGCGATATTTTATGTGTTTTTTTCATAATTTTATAAAAATTTTAAAGGTTTAAAAAAGTCTAACTCCCAAGCGCATATTCCCTACGGGATACCACTTGTATGGTGCTAAATTGCGGGTCAAAATCTCTCCATTGTGAGCATTGTCACTCAACATTTCCGTTCCAGATACTTTGAATTGTAGAGAATTCATGTAGTATGTTCCCATATCAACACTAAAAGAAACACGCTTTTTAGGAATAGTTCTACCAAAACCAATACCTACGTAAGGTAAAATCTTAGATTTTGTTGCCGCAGTGATAGACAATGAGCCAATATCACTTGGCGTAATCTCAAAACCATCTTTTCTGACAGAAGCCGAAGTCGTCATTTTCCCTTCGATGTTGTCGCTACCAAGCATATAACCAACACCAAGTGCCAAACGAAGGCGTTGTTTTTTAGTTGGTAAAAACTCTGCAATCAAGTTGGCATTAGAAAAATTCACTTTTGTTGCAATATTGACAACATCTTGAATCTCTTTAAAATCCAATCCAAAATTGGAAAGATTGGGCTTGTAAGAAGGTTGTGATAGTGCCAAATAGTTGTATCCGAGTCGGATATTCAAAAATTTGGCTACATTAATGGCAAAATCAATACCGCCTAAGGCATTTGATCCCGCTTGAATGCCCAGCGAAGCGTGCATTTTGTGTTTGGTTTTTAATGCGGTAGAGTCAGTTACTTGCGCTTTTGCAGTCAGCGTCAGTAAAAACATCGCACCACCAAACAAACTTTTTTTCAAGGAAAAAAAATAAGGTTGAAACATGATGATATATGTTTGAAAAATTAAATAATCAGTTGATACAAATAGTTTTTATACAATAGCGCAATATCTATTGTATAAACCTTTGATTTACTTCAAATTTTGGAAAAAACTGAGAGATTCTGTTGAAAAGCAACTTAAGAAAGGTACACGGCAATGGTTGTTCTATTGCGAACAATAAAAAAAAATTTGCTGTGTGAGTATTTTTTAAGGCGTTTTTCTATTTGGTTTAAATATTTCGCAAAGATAATATATTATATATTAAAAATGAAAATAAATAATCATTTTTTAGATATTAAAATTATTTCAAAAAAAATTCGTGCGCAATCTTGTCACATCTAAAAAATAAATTAAATCGAAAAAAATTATATAAAAACATGATAATCAAACTATTATAAAATTTACCAAACTTTTAAATTGCTATAAATCAAACTATACTATGTTAACAAATTGCAATTTTAGGTATTTATTTACATTTATAAAGAATGTACTTTTGTGAAAGTAGTTAAGGAGATAGCTTCTTACTCTTACTACGACTTAAAAAATTAATTATTAACCAAACGCAATTTACAAAGATGAACAATTTAAAAGAACTTTCTAAAAATTTCTTGCCTACTGAATTTATCAGCAACGAGCAGCAATTGAAGCTCACAGGCGGCATCGAAGACAAGCGCAAGCGTCCTGGCTCTAACAACAACTCAGGACACAAATCAGGCAACAACAATTCACACTGCCCTACTAAGCCTTAGTCTTTTAGTTTTTTAATTTACGCACTTCATTATTTTCTTTAATTTAACCAAAATTTTTTACTAAAAAAACTTTCGCACAATGAAATCATTAAATAATCTAAAACAATCACTAACCATATTAAGCAGCTCAAAGGCAGCTTTCATAAAAGGTGGAACTAATTCGACACCTCCACCTCCTGCCCCTAATGATACAGCTGATAGCGTAGGTGGACCTTGGGACAACAGAGGAAAACGCCCAGGTTCAAAAGGGTAATCATAGGCAAATAAAAAAGCCGCTTCTTTATGGAAGCGGCTTTTTTATTTGGTTCTTTTAATTTTTTTCTTTAGTGTCCGAAATCTCGTGCTTGCAAACTAAGCGTATTTTCGCACACAGATTTTCGCAGATAAAATCAATAAATTGATTTCACTCACGGATTTTCACGGATTGCCTACATGAAAAATCAGCGAAAATACGTGAGTGATGCGGAGCATCATCTGTGTAAATCTGCGTGCAGAATTATGAAACATAAGCAACTTCATAGGCAGCACGAATTTCTGTACACTAAGATTTTTTTAAAAAATAACATTACGCAATTATGTCACATTTTTTAAAAATATTATTATTTTTATTTTTTTATAAAAAATAGAAAATCAAGTACTTACAACAATTATTATTTATTTTTTTATAAAAAAAAAGTATTAACCATGTTGCTAAAATGACATTTTAGCAAAATTTATTCGTAGATAAGAATGTATCTTTGAACTACAATTAAGGAATTACGCCTTATGTGACTAAAAAATAATTTTTTACCAAAACTATTCAAAATCATGGACAAAATGAAGTCGCTCTCTGATTACTTCTCAACTGAGGAGTTTCTGACTGATGAGCAACAATTAAAACTCATGGGTGGTATTGAAGACAAACGCAGAAGACCTGGCGCAAATCCAAAAGGATTGGTTCGCTCAAGTTTAAAATTGGAATATACCAATAAAAGACGTTTGAACTAAAAAACACCTTATTGCACTTTTACTCCATTAGAACACACTTTTTTTAATTTTAAAATTTTCGCACAATGAAATCATTAAACAATTTAAAATTTTCGCTTAACACACTAAGCACATCAAAAGCGGCTCGCATCAAAGGCGGCACAACCTCTACAACTGATACCACTATCGTTACAGATCCCACTACAGACCCAACTACGGTTGATAGTGCTGGCGGCCCTTGGGATAACAGAGGAAAACGTCCAGGTTCAAAAGGATAATTGAACGATTTTATAGATAATAAATATGAAGGAGAGCAATGATAATTATGATAATTGCTCTCCTTTTTCAGAGAAAACATCAGGAAATTTACTACTCACAACTTCCTTATTTTTATATTTAGAGAAAACAATACAAATATGAAATTGGCTATTTTTAGAATTTTGATGCTTTCACTGGCATTGATTTCTACTCCTATTTGGGCTAAAGAGGTAAAACTCCCAAGTGACGACATTTTGGCTGCAAAGAGTTTAGATGAGCTATATTCTTTGGCTACAAATATTTCGTTAGATGATTTTGATGCTGCCAAAAAGGTTATTGCCGTCGCTTTGAAAAAAGCAGAAAAAGCAAATGACAATCACGCGCTTGTTGAGTGTTATCGCTCTCTTGGCTACATTTATGAGGATTATGGAAAATACGAGGAAGCCTGTCAAGAATATTTTAAAGCTCTAAATATCAATCATCAAAGCAATGCTACAAAATTTACTATTTTGAATGACATTGCTATTGCTTACCGACAAGGTGGTAACTATCAAAAAGCAAAAGAATACCACAACAAAACCTTAGAATTTGCTACTTCCGTGAATGAATTAGAAGGCATTGAGTTTGCGTATGACGGACTTGGCGCACTTTATTACATTGCAGGTGATTACGAAAAAGCTGTTGATTATTACTTAAAATCCCTGAATTTTTCTGAAAAAAGAAACAGTGTTATCAATCAAATCATTACATTAAAAAACCTAACAGAAATCTATGTTTCTGCAAAACACTACGATTTGGCACTGCAAACCATCGAAAAAGCAAATGGTTTAGCAAAAAAACATAAAAATAAAGAGGCTATCGTGAAGGTCCTAATCTGTCATGCCAATACGCTGGCTGAATTGGGAAAAATAGAGGAAGCCATCAAGAAAGTTCAAGAAAGTATGCTTTATGTAGGAAGCGAAGACGACGATACAGAAGCTAAAGTCAATGCTTTTTTGACCTTAGGTGATATTCATTTTAAGCAAAAAGATTACAAAAGTGCCACGGAAAGTTATGATTTTTGTTTGGCAGAAAAACATTTTTTAAGTGATTTTAATTTAGCAAAATTATACAACGATTTGGGTAATATCTATTTGGCTACTTCGGAATTGAGTAAGGCAGAAAATCTCTTCCGCCAAGGTCTTGATATTGCTGAAAAGGCTCAATTGCTTTCCATTTCTCAAAAAAGCCATCAGGGACTTTTTGAAGTTTATAAAAAAACAAACAACGTGTCTTCTGCATTGATTCACTTAGAATTTTCCAACAAACTTCGTGATTCTTTGAACTCTGAGGAAAAAACCAAGCGTGTGGCAGAACTTCAATTCCGTTATGATTTGGAACGTTCTGAAAAAGAGATTCAAGATTTAAAATTTCGTGAAAACAAGTTCACTTTGATTGGCGGCTTGGCGGTTTTGTCTTTGATGATTGCCCTTTTGGGTTTTATCGTTTGGATGCGTGGCGAAAATAACAAATCATTGGTCAAGAAAAACGAGGAAATCCACCAACAAAACAAGCGTTTGGAAGAGTCAAACGAGGTTTTACGCCAATTTGCGTATGCCTCAGCGCACGACTTGAAAGAACCGTTGCGCAATATTGGTAGTTTTGTAAGTTTGATTCAACGCCGTTTTGGAAAAAATTTACCCGAAGAATGTACTGAATACATGGGATTTGTAACCACTGGCGTAAAAAAAATGAACGACCTTTTGGAAGATCTTTTGGCTTATTCTACGCTCATTATGAACAAAGAAGAGGACAAAGAAGCGGTAAATCTTGAAGAAGTGGTAAAAGATGTGAAGCAGAATCTTCGCTCTGTTATTCAAAGTAGAAATGCCAACGTAGAAGTAAAAACCAACCTTACTTCGCTCATTATGAGCAAGTTACACACTACTCAATTGTTACAAAATTTAGTCAGCAATGGCATAAAATTCGTCAGTGAGCGCAATCCGAACATCAAAATCGAAGGGAAGGAAGACAGTAATAAAGTTTTGATTACTGTTGAGGACAATGGCATCGGTATCAAAAAAGAATATTCAGAAAAAGTGTTTCACCTTTTTCAGCGTTTGAATAAAAACGATGCTCGTTTTGAAGGAACTGGCGTTGGTTTGGCGATTTGTAAAAATATTGTAGAAAAATACAACGGTCAAATCTGGTTCGAGTCTATTGAAAATCAAGGCACTAAATTTTTTATTCAATTGCCAAAAGCGGCGTAAAAATTCGATTGTTTGATTGTCGCTAATTGAATTGGCTTTTTTATAAGCCTCCTGAAAATACCTCTACAAAACAAAATTTTTTTGAAGTTCCTTTAAAAAATTTAATTTTTTCGCATGAAACATTATCTTTGTGACTTACAAATAGTTGGGCTAAAATAAACGTGTTTATTTCTATACGCCTTACTTAACACATCAGAGAAATGAAAAAAGAAAAAATAATTGCAGCCATCAAAAATACTGCACAAGAAACATGGTGGTTCATCAGTAGTAAAATTTTTATCAAAAACTTCACAGGCGTAATTGCCATGTTTGTAGGTTTTGTATTTTTTACCTCTTATTGGCTAAAATGCTATACCAAACACGGTGAATCCGTCACTGTTCCTAATTTTATTGACAAATCTTATGAAGATGCACTCGACGAGGCAGACCGCAAAGGTTTTACAATCGTCGTGAGCGATAGTATTTACAAAGCAGGAAAAATGCCATTGAGTGTCATTGAGCAAAATCCTCGTGCGATGTCCCGAGTGAAAGAAGACCGCACTATTTATATTACAATCACAAAAGCAACTGCCGAAAATGTTATTATTCCGAACATCGCTGGCGGAAACGATGATTACGAGCAATATATACGAAAATTAGCACTCAATGACATCAAAGCTGAAATTGTTGCTAAAAAATTCGACCCAATCTTAGAGCCAAATACCATTATTGATGTGATTTTTGATGGCGATACAATCACCAATCAGTTGCGTTTTGGAAAAAAAATACCCAAAGGCGCAATTTTACAATTTGTCGTATCAGAAAGGGAAAATCCTAACATTGAAATACCTGATTTGGTTTGCAAACGTTTTGAAGCGGCTAAATTTTTGTTAAGCAATTACAATCTAAACATTGGTAGCATCGTCCGTGACGCTTCGGTGACGGCAGAAAATAGTGCTTATGTTTGGAAACAAGAACCTGCTTATCGACCTGGCGTAACGATGCGAATTGGCGAACAAGTCACTTTGTACATTTCTCAAAGACGTCCCGTTGGTTGTCCTACCGAAGAAGAAACAGACGAAGATTTTAATCCGTCGAATTAAATCCATATCTCGTAGAGAAAAGGCACGCCTTTTCTCGTGTTGCGTAAAATTCCGTAGTGCGAGAAAAGGCACGCCTTTTCTCTACGGGTGATTCATAGATTTTTTTAAAACGTACAAAAAAAATCGTAAGAATACCACAGAGCATTCTTACGATTTTTATAATATTTTTAAAAACAAAATTACTTTGCAACATTCACAATCTCCACGTAAAACACCAAATCAGAGTTTGGTGGAATTGCTTCACCAGCGCCTTGTTTTCCATAACCCAAAGCAGCTGGAATAAACAAATAACCTTTTGAACCTTGATTGAAAGCAGTCAAACCTTTGTCCCAACCTTCGATAACCATACCTTCGCCAACTTTTAAGCTAAAAGGCTGCATACCACGAGAGTAAGAATCGTCAAAACGAGCACCGTTCATCAAAGCACCATAGTATTGAACAGAAGCGGTTGTTCCAGCTTCTACTTTTGGCCCAGTGCCTTGTTCAGAAATGAAAAACTTCAAACCATTGCCCATGTCTTGAGCAGCCATTTTTTTAGATTTAAATTGAGCAATAGCATTTTTTACTTGCACACCGATTTGTTCGCTTACTTTAGCACCTTCCTCTTGCTTTTGAGCCATAGTCGCACGCTGTGCTTCCATTTCTTTGTTGTATGCTTCTTCTGTTTTGATGTCCACCAAAGTGATGTCATAAGACAATTCTTTTACGTCAGGAAACTGCGCTTTCAATTGTGCAATTGTATCAATTGGCATGAAAACAGTCATCGAATCACCAATTCCCATCAATTTGATTCCTGAAAGGATTGGATTTGGTTGTTTCTTTTCCTCTTTGTCTTTTGGAGCTTCTGGAATTTTGAATTTTGCAGCTTCTCCAGCCATTTCAGTACGGCTCGAGTTCAAAACTTTTTCACCTGCACGAATCGTCACGTGAAAATAAGCAATTTCACCAACTTGTGGTTTTTTGCCACCTTTTTTTACGTGATGAGTGTATTTGTAGCCACCTTCGGCTTTTTCTTTCGCACAACTTGCCAAAAACAATACTGCGGAAAATAAAACGATTAAAAAACGCATAAATTTTTTTGATTTAATAAATGAAATATTTTAAAATTTTTTCGCCGTCCAATGCGGACTCGATTTTCTATATAAAACGTGTAAATAATAAACAAACATCGCTAAAAAAACGCCAACCAACGAGCCTGCCAAGACATCATTGAGAAAATGTTGTAAAAGGTACATTCTCGAAATGCCAACCAACGCTGCACAACAGAAAAAGACCACTTGCCAAAATGGATTTTTACCAAAAACCAATGCCAAAAAACCAAACATTGCAAAACCTGACATCGTGTGTCCTGACGGAAAACTGGTCAAATCTTGAAAAATCCTTACGCCTTTCACAAAATTCAGTTCTGATATTAAACCATTGTCATTGAAGTAATTGTAAGGACGAAGTTCTTGAAAAAACATTTTCATCGACCAAGAAAGAATACTCACAACAATACCAATCATTGGCAAAGTCATTGCATAACCGAAGCGAACAAATAGCAAAGCAACGACTAAAATGCCATAAGTATATGGCTCGCCCAATCTTGTCCCAAAGGTAAAGAAACTATCCCAAAACGCTGTGTGGTTTCTTGAAAAAAATAAAGTTTCTTCGCCATGAAAGGTTGTATTCAAAAAATAAATCCCAACCAATAAAAACAAGGCATATAAAACAAAAAAAGTTGTTCTGCCTTCAAAAATCCCTTTTATCATTCTTTTACTAAATTAAAAATAATTTCAAAAACATCTTCTGCATTTGGCTTGCTAAAGTAATCGCCATCTGAGCCAAAAGGCGGACGGTGTGGCTTTGCTGTCAAAGTCCGAGGTGTGGCATCAAGGAAACGATAACCGCCTTGCTTTTCCAAAACTTCTTGCATCATATAAGCGGTCGCTGCACCAGGTACATCTTCATCCATGAATACAATTCGGTTTGTTTTTTGCAAAGATTTTAAGACATCTTGATGAACATCAAAAGGTAGAAGTGTCTGAATATCAATCAGTTCTACTGAGATTCCAACTTTTTCCAATTGCTTGATTCCTTCCTGAGCGATGCGTACACAAGCTCCATACGTCAGCAAAGTAACGTCTTTTCCCTCTTGCAAAACCTCCACTTTTCCCAAGGGAACAGTGTAATCACCCAAATTATTTGGCATTTTTTCACGCAAACGATAAGCGTTCAAAACCTCTACAACAATTCCAGGTTCATCGCTTTGCAAAAGCGTATTGTACATACCAGCAGCTTGAACAAAGTTGCGAGGAACACACAAATACATACCTCTCAAAGCGTGCGTCATAACGCCCATTGGTGAGCCAGAGTGCCAAATTCCTTCCAAACGGTGTCCACGAGAACGAATAATGCAAGGGCTTTGTTGCAAGCCTTTACTACGCCAACGCAAACAACTAATATCGTCTGCCAACAGCTCCAAACCATAATATATATAGTCCAAATATTGGATTTCTGCAATGGTTTTCAGACCTCGCATACTCATTCCGAGTGCTTGTCCCATGATGGTCAATTCTCGAATCCCTACATCAAAAACCCTATCTCTTCCGTACTTCGATTGCATTCCTGCAAAACCTTGATTCACATCTCCAATTTGACCAACGTCTTCACCAAAAGCATACAATTCTGGATATTTTTCCAAAACTTTATCAAAAAAAGCATTGATGATTTCATAACCTGTTTTTGGTTCTGATTGTTCATCAAATTCTGGTTTTACTTCTGCAATGCGCAGCGCATTTTTTTCTGTATGACTGTACAATTCACTTTCATAGTAATCTTTTGCATCACTTTTTGCAACATCATACCACGCCTTTAACTCGGCAATGGAAGATTGATTTTCATCTTGCAATTGAAATAAAATCAACCTTGTACTTCTGACCAATTCTGCAAAATGCGCATTTCCTTGTGCATTCAAAATTGCCTGCTGTTCTTTTACAATTGCCTGACTATGAGGAACTTGCGTTTGTATTTTTTCAAGAATTAGATTTAAATTTTTCAATCTAATTTTTGATTGCGCAACAACTTTTTCGTAGGCTCTTTTCTTGCTATCTTTTGCAAACTGATTTGCTTTTGCTTCAATTTCTTTGAGCTGAACATCGCTTGCAATGCCTTTTTCCAAAATATATTGACGAAGTTTCGTCAAGCAATCGTGTTCTTTTTCCCACTCCAAACGGTTGCTCGATTTGTAACGTTCATGCGAACCAGACGTTGAGTGACCTTGCGGCTGAGTCAATTCTTTGACATGAAAAAGGCAAGGAATATGTGTTTCACGGCATTTTTGAATCCCTTTTTCAAAAGTTTCGCTCATGCCTTCATAATCCCAACCATAACAAGTATAAATATCAAGACCTTCGCTTTTTTCATTGACTTTAAAGCCTTCTAACACTTCTGAAATAGAACCTTTTGTGGTTTGGTATTGGGTCGGAACAGAAATTCCATAACCATCGTCCCAAACAAAAACCGCCAAAGGTACTTTCAAAACACCTGCGGCATTGATACTTTCCCAAAAATGCCCTTCAGATGTAGAAGCATCGCCAATTGTGACAAAACTTACTTCATTTCCAGCATCTGAAAAAATATTTTCAGTCAATAATTTATTTTTTTTGTACTTTTTGGAAGCCAACGCCAAACCCAAGGCTCGAGGCATTTGTCCGCCCGTATTTGAGGTGTCCGACGAAACGTTGTAGAGATTTTTCTGCTCCAACCATTGCCCAGTTTTTCTATCCACCGTTGCTGTAGCGAAGTGATTGTTCATCTGACGACCTCCGCTAAAAGGGTCATTGATAGGGTCAGCGTACAATTGCGCAAAAAAGTCCTCAATACTCGAAATACCAAGGGCAAACATAAAGGTTTGGTCACGGTAATAGCCGCTTCGCCAATCGCCTTTACGGAATTGTTTTGCCATGAGTATCTGCGGTACTTCTTTACCATCGCCAACGATACCAAATTTAGCTTTACCGCTCAATACTTCTTTTCGAGCAATCATACTTGCTTCTCGGCTTGCACAAGCGAGCCAGAAATCACGCAGGATTTCATTTTTTTCTAACAAATCAGCATTCCCATTTAGGTTTGCACTTGCCAAAAGCGTTTCAAATGATGTCATTTAAAAAAAGGTGTGGTTGATTTTTTTAAATAATTACAAAATTGTGGCGCTGAACTTACAAAAAAGGTAAAAATTACACTTTCATTCAACGCTAAGTCTTTTTGGGCGAATTTTCCTGTATGTGGTTTAGGCAATTATAAGTTTTGACAAAATATTATTTTGTAGAATAAAATTATAATACTGAAAATCAATTATTTATAAAATTTTTTCATACAAAGAAATCTAAATCTTAACTTTGCACAAAGTTAAGATTTATTTTGAAATTTTAATAAAAAATTAATTATTTGATGTATAAAAGAAAAAATCCAAGTTTTGAGTTTTCAAAACTTGGATTTTTTTATGCTTTTGTATTTGCAATCAACTCTTGTAATGTTTCTATATTCACTGCTTCGTCAAAAATCGCTTGAACAGGAATGACAAAACCTTTAATTGCATGACTTTCTATTTCTTCGTCAAGTCTATAAAGTTTTGCAGGCGTATATTTTGTATCTTTTTTTGAAAGTAAAATATACTGCTCAATGCGTTGTTTGAATGGATCAATAATCCAATATTCAGGGATTCCATGTGCTGCGTAATCGTCTTTTTTTACACCTCTATCTCTTGCAGCTGTATTTTTAGATAAAATCTCAACGACAAAATCAGGTGCAGGGAAAAGCATTTGATCTTCTGTAAACTCGATGTTCCAGTTTTTGAAATTTTAGGTATAAATTTTTTAGACACTAAAATTTTATAACATTTTTATAATTTTTATAAAAATAAAATATCAAT
>JAYWHK010000085.1:0-4156 GCA_043777755.1 Saprospiraceae bacterium | reverse complement strand
ACAACGAAAGTACAAAAAACATCATTTTGGAGTTTTTTCCTTTGCAAAAAGAACAAATGATACCTTTAAATGGCATTTTTTTTAAAGAAAATGAATCGCAATTGTTACCAGAATCGCAATTTGAGATTATACGTTTGAAAAAATTAATGGACGAAAATTCTACGCTCAAAATCGCCATTCAAGCACATACACACGGTGAGATTAATTTTGAAACAGCACAACGCTTGACCGTCGCACGGTCAAGCGTTGTGAAAGATGCCCTTGTCAAATTAGGCATTGATGCCGAGCGCATCACGACGAATGGTTATGGCAAATTTGCGCCTTTGAATCCCAATGACAGTGCTGAAAATCGCTATAAAAATCAGCGGATTGAGTTTAAAATATTGTTTGAGTAAATTATTTTTTCCCAAACGCTCCAATTTGCTGATTCCAAAAACCCATCTTTACTTGCTCGCTTTCTGGCAAACCAACTGACAAATGCGCATCGTCGTGCGGATGATGTACTGTTCCGAACAAATAATCCCAAATACTCAGCGTAATTCCAAAATTAAAACCTTTTGGGTGGCTCGCAGGAAATTCTTTTGCATGGTGCCAAAGGTGCATTTGAGGACCATTGAGCAAATATTTTAATTTTCCAAGCGGAATGTAAAGATTGGCATGACCCAACTGACCCGTGACAAAAGTAAAAATATGCACAATGAAAAAATCGCTGATTCCAAAACCTAACATCGCCAAAGGCAAATATTCAAGGCTTCTGTAAAAGATGTGTTCCATAAAATGGAAACGCATCAATGCGCCAAAACCCATTTCTTCGGTGCTGTGATGCACTCGATGAAAACGCCACATAAACGGAACATGGTGCAACAAACGATGAATGTTGTATTGCATAAAATCCCTTACTAAAAAAATAATCAACAATTGCGACCAAGCTGGCAATGCGCCAAGCTGAATTGCTACCAAGTTTGTAATGCCAAAATTCGCTAAAAAATCATTGAATATGGCAACAAAAACATTGGAAAATCCCAGATAAATCACCAAAGAGAATAAAAAATAATTCCAAAAGGTATAAAAAATATCCAACCAAAAATCATTGCGGATGGCAGCTTGATTCTTTCGCCAAGGAAAAGCAATTTCCAATCCCCATATCAAAATAGACGAGCCTAAAACCCAATAAAAGTAATTGTGCCAACTCGGATTCAAGATCTGATGCGTCAAAAAATGAGCATATTCTTGCTGGCTTTTCCAAAAAATTTGAACGTATTTTTCCATAAAAAAATTAAAATAAAAAAAGGTGTAAAATGCTGAAAAATAACATTTTACACCTTTTATAAACGGATAAAAACAAAAAATGTTTATTTTCTTGCTTTATCCAATTGCATCATTGCCATCATTTGCTGCAAAGTTTTGTCCATATTATCAGGAGAACCATCTAAGAACATGACGTTGCCTTTACCCGTTTCGGCAAAATGCTTAAGTGCTTCTGTCCACATCGAAAACAAAATGAGTGACGAATCCAAATGCTCTTCTTGCATTACTTTGGCAGATTCTGCCAAACCTTTTGCGACTTCTTGACGGAACAAAGCCACACCTTTACCACGCAATTGAGCCGCTTCACGCTCTGCTTCGGCAGCGATTCTGATGGCATTACCATCTGCTTCGGCAGCTTTTGTTTTTGTAATCAATAGTGCTTGACCTTCATTTTCGGCAGCTGCTTTGAGGTTGCTTGACGCTACGACTTTTGCCATAGAACGGGTCACTTCTTCGTCAAAAGCGATGTCGTTCAATTGCAAATCTATGAGGTGATAGCCCCAAGATTCGAGCGTTTGGTCCAAATGAATCTTTACATCTTCTACGATTTCTTTGCGAAGGGAAAGAATTTCGGATTGCTTACGAGTTGCCACATAACTACGAATACTTCCTTCTACAGTACGAGAAAGTGCTTGCATCAAATTGGCTTCACTCATAAATTTAAACGCTACATTTTTGATGGTTTCTTCGGCATTGTCCAACACAGCGTACAAAAGCATTGCTTTAAAATGCACATTGGCTTGGTCCATCGTAATCGCCTGAAATTCAAGTTCAATAGAGCGATTCTGTACAGAAATGCGCTTGAAAATACGCTCAATAAACGGAATTTTAAAATTCAGACCTGGCGGCATTACACGCTGGTATTTTCCAAAAATAGTGATGACGGCTACCATTCCTTGCTGAACAGTAACAACACCATCTAAAAGTACAAATGCGAGAATCGCAAGAATGGCAAACGTTGGAATCATGATTTTTTTATAGGTTTTTTCAATTAAAAAAATATTCAATTCAAAGATGCAAAATAGAGGTATATTGCATAAATCAATGCGAATATCTTATTTTTTTTTGAAAAAAGCAATTAAACTCTTTTTTATTTTCAAAGAAAAATAAGATGTATATTTAGAAAAAATAATACAAATAGCTGACAATGAATTTTTTATAAAATAAAATAATTTAGAAATAGTACTTTTTGTATTTGTACGCATTTGATTAAAGTTGTATTTTTACCTTAATTTTAAAATAAAAAATTTCAACACATGAAAAAAATATTCTTTTGCTTATTGTTACTGGGTAGCAATTTGTTGTTTGCACAAGTAGAAAATAATCCTTGCAGTGCTGTTTGCTTAGGAGAAGTTAATGGCATAGTTACAGGTACTAATCCGCCAGCTGATGGCATTGCACCAAATGTGAACCTTCCTTGCGGTGGTGGCACATCAGAAGACAATCCTACTTGGTACACATTTGTTGCTGTTGGTACATATTTTAAAATTACAGCAAGTGCTGATACTTGTTTTAGTGGTTTAGGAATTCAAGTGACCTTGTTTGAAGGTGACGATTGTGGCGCTGTTGGTGCTGCGGGTTGCTCTCAAATGATAGTAGCTCCAAATAATGTGGTGTCCTTAGAAACAAAGGTTGGGAAACAATATTGGATACAAGTAGATGGACTTGAGGAGGCTATTTGCAAGTTCAAGTTGACTTATGAAACAAATGTGCTTGTCTGCCCAACACAAATCCCAGTAATTACAGGAGATACAACTGCTTGCAAAGGAGTAACTCGCCCATACTCAGCGTCTATACTTCCCAATTCAACAAACAGTTACACATGGAAAATCATTCCTGCATCTGCTGGACAGATTATTAACCAAGGTTATCAAGATATTGAGGTCAAATGGAATCAAACAGGAACATTCCAATTGAGTGCAATACCCAAATTCACTACTGCTTGTAATGGAATTCCAGTTGCTTCAAGTTATATAACAGTAAAAGTAAGTGAGTTAAAAGAATCTATTGTTCAATTAACACTTTGTAGCGAACAAGCACCTTATGATTTACCACTTTTACAGTATATTAAGAATAGTAATCCCAATATAACTGACAAAATAGCTAGCCCAGATACGTTTGTTATACTTGGTCCATCTGGCACTACAAAATCAACAACCATCAACTACATGATGGATTCAAGCGGTTGTACAGGCAGAATTAAATTGACTGCCTTTGTGAAAGCAAAAGGTATAGAGATACTAAAACCTATGTTAGTTGAAAAAGGTGATAGTGTCAAAGTCGGCTCTGTTTATCTGAAGTGTGCCAATGGCAGTGCTGGTATTCAAAATTATATCGTAGAATACAACGGCAACAAGCCGACGGTTTGTGATACAACTTATCGGATTATGTTACAATGTGTATCTATTAATCCTAAAATCGAAACATCTACGTTTGGCTTGAATTGCTTAAATAATAAAATTGTTAAAATTAATGCCAATAAAACGATTTGCTTACCAGTTGGAAATGGAATCAATGTTGGAGTAAAATCTTTTTTATGGAATACAGGCGAAACAACTGACAGTATAAATATTTCAAAATCAGGGACTTATAAAGTTGCTATAAGCTACGATTATACTTTTAATACTTCATTGGGTTCTGTAAATAAAAAAATATCAAAAATTGAAACCATTGTAATTCTACCAAAATCAATTACAGCAACCAAAGCAGTTTATGTTTCAACTTCTACCACAATAGATTTACAATCAATTATAAACTCGATGTTCCAGTTTTTGAAATTTTAGGTATAAATTTTTTAGACACTAAAATTTTATAACATTTTTATAATTTTTATAAAAATAAAATATCA
>JAYWHK010000084.1:0-11924 GCA_043777755.1 Saprospiraceae bacterium | reverse complement strand
AAACACTTATTAGCATATCTTTATGTTTCATTTTCTAACACAAAGATAGGCGATTTTATCATAAGCTAATAATTCGAAATACTGGAACATCGAGTATTTACCTCAACAACATTCCACCAAACACAAATTATCTTTCGCCTGACTTCTCTGGAAAGCCCGTTTTGAATTATTTGCTCCCAAATCCAACAGTAGGTGTTGATTATCAAGATGAATTGATTTGTACGATGCCACTACTAAAAAAGACTCAAATTCGGGTTTGGAAAGTATTGAATTGGTGTCAGCCATTGAATCTGAATGGTGATTTGGGCGAAGTTCGCAAAACTGGAGCAAATTGTACTGTAGAAAAAAACACTTATACTTCCATAAATATACTAACAGCTGACAAATCTACTTCTATTTTTTCTAAAAAAGCACCATTTTATAAGGCGATGCAAGCCTTGGCGGACAAAGAAAATTGCTATCAGTACGATACTGACGGCTATATGGAAAAAATCCAAACAATCACTTTAATGGATTCCATTCCGCCTACGATTGATTCTATTCAAGTACCGATTTTAACAGAAGTTGGTAAAGAATGTAAGACAAAAGTAAGCATCAACAAGTGTTTTGCAAGTGATATGAGTGGTATTTCGAGTATTTCTTTTCAATTGAAAAAGAAAAATGCAAACATCGTCGTGCTAAGTGGAAGTACTTTTCCTTTGAGTATTGACATTTCGGAAGCGGATTTTTCGGATTATGTCTTGACTTATACCGTAACGGATATGTTTTCCAACAAAGCTACAAAAAGCATTAATTTTGTTGTAAAAGATGTAAAAAAACCTATACCAATCTGTTATCATGGACTTGCTGTTGATTTACTACCTACAGGAAACGTCCTTGTTTCAAGCGACCTTTTTGATGCTGGTTCTTATGACAATTGTGGTGCTATCGAAGTTTTTCTACAAGTGCCACTTTTCAATTCGAGTAAAGACATTACAAAATTAAAAATTGATTCCAGTCCAAACGGTACAACAAGCCGAGATTCTGTCAATAAATTGGCAAAATTCGCTACTTTTAATTGTACTGGACCGCAAGCCATCGTTCTTTGGATAAAAGATAAAACTGGAAATTGGGATTTTTGTGAAACGTACATTGAAGTTCAAAACAACTTGAATGTACCCAATGTATCTTTTTGTAAAGACAAAGGCTCAAACAAAATCACTGTAAAAATCAAAAAAGAAAATGGCGAACCCGCTAATGGTTTTGCGATTTTTAGATTTGACCCGAACGCACCGATACCAATACCAACTAAATTTGCTACAATAGGCAACATTTTTGGTGTAATTAATACGGTCAATGGCGAGGCTTTCAATTTTGCAGAAACTGGCGAAAATAGATACGTCGCTATATTCAATAACTCAAAACCAAACAATGGTGTTACAACCGCTGATTTGGTGATTTTCTCAAAACACATTTTGGGAACAGAATTGATAAAGTCAAAATATAGACTAATCGCAGCGGACGTTAATAAGTCTGGCAAAATCTCTACGGCTGACCTTGTTGAAGTTCGTAAAGTGATTTTAGGATTATCAGGAAATTTTAACAATAATACATCGTGGAGGTTTTTCTCAGATACCACTTTCAACGAAACACCTTATTTGAAAAATATCAAAAAAGATACCTTATTGAATTTCGTAGCGGTCAAAATCGGTGATTTAAACGATTCGGCAAAAGGCTTAAAAGCTGGTGAAAGTAATGGTCGCAACGAAAACGAAACGACTTATTTTGACCTTGATGAAAAAACGTTTTCAGCTGGCGAAGAAATTATTTTTTCGCCAAAAAATCCTGACGTAGAAGGCTACCAAACAACCATTCTTTACGATGAAAAAAAGTTGCAATTGATTGATATTCAAGAAAATAGCGATAATTTTTCCGTCAAAGAAGCTGGAAAAATTTTGGCAAGTGAAGTGTTTTTTAACAAAGAAAAAAGAAATCCAAGCACACTGATTTTCAAGGCATTGCAAGCTGGAAAGCTGAGTGAAAATATCCGTTTTTCTGATGCCGAAATTCCTTCTGAAACCTACCAAAACGAAACGACCAAAAACCTAACATTGCGTTTTAACAAAGAAGAAAATACAAGCCTGACTTTGTTTCAAAATCAACCAAACCCGTTTTTGAACGAAACAAAAATTACCTTTTTTTCTCCGAAAAAAACCAATGCTACTTTTGCCATTTTTGATTTGAATAATCGCCTAATTCACACAGAATCAATAACTTCTGAAAAAGGTGAAAATCAAATTTTGTTTCAAAACAATCAATTGTCACAAGGTGTTTATCGCTATCAGATTGAAGCAGAAGGTGTCGTGAGAAGTTTAAAAATGGTAAAATTGTAGGGGCGACTTTAGTCGCACACGCTACGTTGGCAAGCGTAGAAGGTGCGACTAAAGTCGCCCTTACAACAGTGCAGAAGCTACACCTTCAATAATCCGAATAAAGAAACTGTTTACACTGTAGATCACGAAGGACTCTTTTGAAGGCTCTATATACCCCGAAATCTCTATAGTGCTAAACAGTTAAAGTAAGTAGATAAAAAAACCGCTAAATTTCGAGAAGAAATTTAGCGGTTTTTTAAAATAACTTAGTCACGTGTAAAATTAAAACAAAGTTTTAATAAGATTAGTGAAATTTGATTTAATCGTTGCATCACGATTAGTGAAAATTAGTAAAATTAGAGAAAATTAGTGCTTAAACAAAATACGTTAAGTTCTTACAATAATTTTATTTATTCTTACCTCACTACACTCAATTTTTGTTTTTTCACAATCCCATTCAATTGATTTTCAATGATGTAAATGCTTTGTGGAAGATTTTCTACATTGATTTTTAGTTCGTGTTCTGGTCTAAAAATCTCGTCGTTTTGGGTCGCTATTACCCTACCGTTGAGGTCAATGATTCGGGTTTGCATCGTACCGATTTCGTTGGTCGAAATTGGCAAAATTACCCAGTTTTGCGCTGGATTTGGCGAAGCATTTTTGACTTCTAAAAAAGCATTTTCTGCTATTTTTGATTTGAAATTCAAACGAATATCGTGTTCTTCTTCGTTGGCAAAAATCGTAGAATTTTCCATTGAAAGCACCTTGCTCAAATCTGAAATATTTTCTTTTGCTGAAAAAATGAGTTTTACAACAGCTTCATTGTCAGACCATTGCACAGGTTTTTTCCAAAGATTGAGCAAACGAACATTTCCATTTTCTACATTTTTCAAATTCAAATCATTTTCAGCAAAATCATTGTTTCTTTCACCTAAAATTGCTTTAAAATTTAATTTTTCTGCATCAAAATTCAAGTTTAATTCCAACGCTTCAACCTTGCTGGCATTTTGATTTTTTACAATAATTTCAAAATTCTCACCAACCTCTACCCTACTGTTTTCAGCGTAAAAATCCATAATTTTAGGATTTCTACTTGTTGCATTTCCAGTAACATTTGGGTTTGCAGTAAAGTTAATGTCACCGATTTTGACAGCGACAAAATTCTTATCCAATTGATTGTCAAGCAAATAATTAAAAGACAGCGAATCAGGAAACAAAGGGACGGAATTGTTTCCTGCCGCTGCGAAGACGTGTTCAGTTGGGACGAAACGCCATGATGTATTTTTATTGTATTGAGGAATTGTCCCCAAGAGTAAATATCGAATTTCGGTCAAATCAGAAGCCGTAATGATGCCGTTTTTATTGACATCGGCAGCAATTTTTTTGTAAGGCGAATCAAACAATTGTAAGCCCAAAATGTGGCGTTGCATCAGTACCAAATCGGTTGCTGTAACGCCATTTTTATGGTTGTCGTTGCGGTAAGGTTTTAAGATTGCTTTTGTTCCCATAGGCAAATTAAATCCGCTTTGACCCAAGCCATTTGTCATTACAGAATCCTTATAAGTTCCTGACAATGAAACCTTTACATTTTTTACAGCTGTACCATTTTCACGTTTGATGCTGCTTGTGATTTCAGCCATTGGATTGCCGTTGCTAATGCCAATCGTTCCGTTTTGCATCAAACAAGGCACTGGAAACACACCTGTTTTTAGAGTTTGTTCGACCAAAACAGGCGTTGGAACTTGCTCAAAATTCAAGTTTGCCAAATCTCCCATTGCCCCAATAATTTTGGTTTTAATGGTAAAAAGAGCTGTTCCGTTTGCCAAAGAAATTGGCGTGGCAGACGTAAAATTCACCGTCACACGATTGAGTTGAAACTTGACATTTGAAGTGTCCAAACCTGCAATTCCAAAATTTTCAACCTTTTCAAATTTGGCAATATTCAACGTGTTTAATTTCAAAGTAAAAGACAATTTATTGATTTTATTGAAATTCTGAACACGAATCGGCAAATCAATTGTTTGTCCAACAGACACAATGTTTTGCCCAGCATTGACCGTTACTTGTACGCCATTTTTAATGACAACTTGCGCATTGCCTTTGCAGCCGCTAACAGCATCGCTCACCGTAACAGTGTATGTACCAGCGTCCAAATCAAACAAATTTTGCGTTGTTTTTCCATTGCTCCAAGCATAATTGAACGTTCCAACACCTCCGCTGACATTCAACGTAGCCGTTCCGTTTCCTGCGCCCCAGTAGGTTTCGTCGGTAGCCGAAGCGGTGACGGTAAAACCAATGTTGTTCTGAGAATTTTGAACATTAAGATTGACAGGACAAGTCGAAGTATTGCCACTATCGTCTTTCAAAGTCAAAATCAAAGCGTTGTCACCCAAATTGCTACAATTAAAGGTGTTTTTTGACAAAGAAAAATCCAAATTTGCCGCAGGCGTACAATTGTCCGTCGAGCCATTGTCAAAAAGTTTAGGATTAACCGTTATGTTACCAGTATTGTCTAAATTTATATTTAAATTATTTTTACAAGAAATTATTGGCTGAGTAATATCTTTTACAGTCATAGTAAAAGTACAAAACGCCATATTTCCTTGAATATCAGTCACTTGATAAGCAATAATGTTCGTACCTTTATTAAAAAGGCGATTGCTTGCCGTACCCATTTCATTGGTAAAATTCGTTGCGCCCGTCGAAGCAAAAGACAAGGTTAAATTGCTACAATTGTCGCTAATCAAAGGCTCTAAATTCGTAAGCGAAGCCGTACAATTCGCATTTCCCGTATTTACACTAAGGCTGGCAGGACAAGTTATTTTTGGCGCAATTTGGTCTTTTATAAAAATCGTAAAAGCACACGTCGATGTATTGTTATCCAAATCTCTGACCGTATATATTGCATTGTTCAAACCAACATTCAGTGGCTGCTGTGAAAAAATACCGTTGCCGTTTGCAAGCGTTGCGCCTGTGATTTGGTAGCTCAATGAGGCTGTACAATTGTCAGCAAAAGTCACATTTGGACTCGTCGCCCAAACATAACACGCTGTATCTAAGGCATTTATCGTCAAATTCGCTGGACAAACAATCGTCGGAGCTTTGGCATCTTTCACCAAAATATTAAAGGTACATTGTGCTGTATTTTCAGAAAAATCTTTGATTTTGTAGGTAATAGAATTTGTACCGTAGTTCAAAAAATTCCCATTGATATTGTTATTTCCATTGATAGACGTTGCGCCAGAAGTTTGATATGTCAAAATCAAATTGGCGTTTGCCGTGCAATTGTCAGCAAAAACAGGATTTGGAATATTTTGTAAAAAAGCAGTACAAGTCGTATCTAAGGTATTGATAGTCAGATTGTTAGGACAAGTAATGGTCGGAACTGTCGTTTCTGTTACAGTCACTTTGAATTGACAAGTGTCACGGTTGTTTGCAGCATCTCTTACAAAAAACTGAACAGTCGTCACGCCAACTTTAAACTGCACAGAATCAACGAGTTGTGCATTGACAGGATTCGGAGTTGCACCACTCAAAAGGTAAGTGAACTGTAAATTTGCGGTACTACAATTGTCTGTTGCCGTAGGTTGCAAACCGCTGATTTTACGTTGGCAATTTGCGCCAGCACTCACCGTCATGTCCGCAACACATTGAATAACAGGCTTTTGTTGGTCTAAAACATTCACCGAAAAGGTACAAGTATCGGCATTTCCAGAAGCATCTTTCAAAATATAACGTACCGTCGTAAGTCCACCATTGAAGGTAAATCCATTGACACCTTGGCTGATAGAAAGCAATGTATCGGCTAAAACGCTTGCGCCACTCATCCGAGCTGTCAGCGTCATAGCATCTTGTGTAGAACAATTGTCAGTTGCTGTTTTTGGTTGTAATCCATTGGAAATCAATCGAGTACATTTTCCATTTTCTGCCAAAACAAAGGTATCTTGACGGCAAACAATGTCAGGACGAACCGCTGGTGTTTCTTTTAAAAAGATTTCATACGAACAAATCACACTGTTTCCATCGGAATCCGTAGCGGTATAAGTTACAATTGATTTACCAGTTTTGAAGGCTTGCGTTGCAGGAATTGCGCCTGTTCCATTGGCGTTTGTCGTACCAGTAATTTTATACGTCAAAATAATTTGGTTCGTTGGCGTACAATTGTCAGCAAAAGTTGCTTGTGGCAAAGTCAAAACTTTTTCGCACAAACCCAAAGATGTATTTTCCAAGATATTTCCAACGCCACACGTCAAAGTTGGTTTGGTTTTGTCTTGAATCAAAACACTCATCGCACAGGTATTTGAGTTGCCCGAAGCATCTGTTGCGGTGAATGTTACCGTATTTTGTCCTTTAAAAAAACGTTGATTGGCGATTTGAGCCAAAGGTAAAGTTGCGCTTGTCGTTGCGCCAGAGATTTTGAAAGTCGTCGTAATGTTGTTTTGTCCGCAATTGTCAAAACGGACTGGAGTCAAACTCGTAGAAGATATATAAGTAAAACAACTGTCTTGTAAAGTATTGATAGTCAAATCAGTAGGACAAACAATCACAGGTTTATCAGTATCACGAATGGTAACTGTAAAAGAACAAGCATTGTTGGTATTGCTAAAATTATCGGTTGCAAAATAACGAATCAATGATTTTCCAACATTAAAAATCGTGCTGTTTGCCGAACCTTGTCCAGCTGCCAAGGTCACGCCATTGATTAAAAAAGTAGTATTTGGATTGGCTGCACAATTGTCTGTAAATGAAGCACTTAGACCTGTAATAATCATTCTATTACACGTTCCCGTAGGCGCATCTAAAGTAATGGAAGGCGGACAAGACACCAACGTAGGCGCAATTTTTTCAGTCAAAGTCACTGTTGCATTGCAAGTACCTGTGTTTCCTGTCAAATCCGTTCCTGTATATTTTATGATGGTCTGACCGACTGTAAAAATCTGTCCATTGGGAGAATTTGAACCGCTGCCCATGGTTGCGCCCGTTAATTCCCAAGTCATGGTAACACCACCGCCACAATTGTCAATTGCCGTAGCCGCCAAACCCGAATTGATTGTTTTTACGCAAGAAACGCCATCTGCCACAAAAGTAGCCGACGACGGACAAAACATAGAAGGGGCAACACTATCAATGATTTTTACTTGAAAAGCAAGCGGAGAAACGCCCGTTACCGCCACAAAAATAGTAATGGTTTGACCTAAATTACTGGCATTGAACATTGGCAAACCAACGTAAGGCATTGTCATCGCAGCATCTTTGAAGTATTGCAAAGGACAATTTCCTGTTGTGCTTACATAAGGAGAAGCATTAAATTCCGCTTCACAATTGGAATTCGTAACAATATTGATGGTTGGTTGATTGCTATTGTTGTAGGCAAGCGTGCATTGCGCTGTCGATTTTTTTGCAAAAAGCAAGAAAAATGAACAGAAAATGAGCGTAAAATTTAAATGTTTTGGCATCTGTTGAAGATTTTATGGTTCATGCAAAATTATAATAATATAATTTTTTATAATATGAACAAAAACCTTGCCAAAATATTACGATTTTTTAGATGTGTTAAAAAAAGAGGAGAGGAGCGTAGTGCATTCCGTAGCGTTGGCATTAATGCCAACGCTACGGAATCTGCCAATTCTACCTTGAAATGGAGTGGATCTAAAATGATTTAACACTCGGACTGTGCTTTCTGAAGCCCCAACCCTGTGAGCGCAGTGCGCCATCAAGCCAAAGGCATGAAAGGGTGCTTTTTACAAAAATAGCAAAAAAATCATCTTTCACCTTGAAAAAATTTGTTTTTTAGCCAAAAACAACAAAAAATTAAGCGATTCAAAACCCTGCTTCCTTTCATGCCTTGGCTTGATGGCGCACTGCGCTCACAGGGTTGGGGCTTCTATCGCCAATTGTTCCAATCCTGCCTAAAATGGACGGAGGTCTAAAAGTTTGTAACGAATTAAAACGCAAATCTATGACAAAGTTCCAATCCTGCCTAAAATGGACGGAGGTCTAAAAGTAGATGTAATAGAATATTTGTTAAGAAAATGAAAGTTCCAATCCTGCCTAAAATGGACGGAGGTCTAAAAGCTGTAAAGAAAAAATTAGCACTCAGATTGTACTTAGGTTCCAATCCTGCCTAAAATGGACGGAGGTCTAAAAGAGTCATTATCCACGTAACTATCTGTTCTCCAAGTAGATAGGATAATAAATCTTAACGTAAAGATATTTGTAATATGTTAAAATTGTGTGAATTTTTTAGTTAATTTTTTATTAAAATATGTTAAATTATGGTTAAAAAATATAATAACATAGTATGAAAAATAACTTTGCCGTGAGAATTGGGTATTGATAATCAGTGCTTTAAAATGTAAAATCATTGTTGTATAATGAAAAAATGTAATAATATGAGCCTATTGATTTTTTGGGAAAAAGAGGTTTTGGGAGGTTATGCAAAAGCAAAGATATGGAAATTATTAACTTGACTTTATTTTTGATAACAAATTACTATTTAATCTTTCATGAGAGTTAGCAGAAGGACTTACAATTTTGTGAATACTTTGATTCACGTGACGTGAACCAAAATAAGTGAACTTAGTTTTGTTTTGATATAAATTAATTACATTCTGTATTTCCTCATCTCCTATATTGTCTTTTTCATTGTCAAAAAATATCAAATCAATCTCATTAGTATCAATTGCTGTAGCATTTGTAAAATTGTAATTTTTTAAATTTTTTGCTTCAAAACCTAATTCTTTTATCAAAAAAGAGTTTAAGAGTATGTTTAAAAATTAAAATAAAGTCCTGACTTTATTTTAATTTTTAAACATACTCTAACTCAAATTATCAAAATACAACCTGTGTAGTTACGAATTGGCTATATTAATACTATACACGTCGGAAAGTGGTTTTGGGATTTTGCATTTATGCAAAATATTGAATACCAAGCGTTTACAATATCTTTAATATCTAATAACCAATATCCGTTGTGTATATATCGAAACCCCTATAACATCAGTGAAGCAGTTTAATTTTTTTGCTCCAAAAGAAGAAAAGACTCAAATCATTACACTTGCTTTTTTCGTCTTTTGATTTATCTTTGCTGCAAAAAACACTTAAAAATATGTCGTTAGCCGAAAAAGTATTAAAAAAAATGACCGACGAAGATGCCTTTAGTCATTGGATGGGTTTGGTCGTGGACAAGATTGATGCAGGAACTTGTTCTTTGCATTACACCGTTTTGCCCGAAATGCTGAACGGATTTGGCATGGTACATGGTGGAATTGTGTTCGCAGCGGCAGATTCAGCCTTTGCTTTTGCTTGTAACTCCCATGGAAGATTGTCGGTACCATTAGATGTGGCAATTACTTTTACTAAATCTGCAAAAGTGGGAGAAATTCTTCGTGTAGAAGCAAAAGAAGTGCATTTAGGTCATAAAATTAGCCTTTACGACATTACGACTTGGAATGAAAAAGAGGAAATTATGGCTGTTTTTAAAGGAACAGCTTACCGAACATCGAAGGAAATAATAGAAGAAAGTGAGAAAGTAGGAGCGTAAGAAAGTGTTTCTTACGCTCCTACTTTCTATATTAAAATGCGTTTACAATCACTGAAAAATCAGCCGCTATCAAAGATGCGCCACCGATAAGACCACCGTCCACATCAGGTTGAGCAAAAATTTCTTTTGCATTTTTTGCATTACAACTTCCTCCGTAAAGGATAGGTGTCTTGCCAGCGATGCGTTTGCCGTATTGCTTGCCTAAAAATTTGCGTAACGCAGCGTGCATATCTTGCGCTTGCTCGGAAGATGCCGTTTTTCCCGTTCCAATCGCCCAAATTGGCTCATAAGCAATCGCAATTTTTTGAAAATCGCTTTCAGAAAGATGAAAAAGGCTTTCTTTTAACTGATTTTCTACAAATTTGATGTGCGTACCAGCTTCTCTAATATCCAAAGGTTCACCGCAACAAAAGATTGGTATTAATCCTTTTTCTAAGGCTTTATTGACTTTTGAAGCCAATAGTTCATTGCTTTCTCCAAAATATTGACGACGCTCTGAATGTCCTAAAATCACATATTCCGTACCACAAGCCAAAAGCATATCGGCAGAGATTTCGCCTGTATAAGCACCAGCATTTGCCTCGTGCATATTTTGCGCACCTAAATGTAAGTGGCGTTTTTTCTTAATAATTTTGTTTGTAGTCGCCAAATTCGTAAATGGCGTACAGATTACGACCTTTACACCTTTGGGAATTTCAATGTTTTTTACTTCTGTTGCCAAGGCTTCCCCTTCCGCAATCGTTTTGTTCATTTTCCAGTTTCCTGCAACAATTTTCTGACGTGCCATGATTTTTTATTTTTAAATTAAAAAAGTAATTTTTTGAGCGCACAAAGGTAATGGCTATTTTTTGTTTTCTAATTACTTTCGCTAAAAATATGAAAAAAACTTACTTGTAATAAGCAAAACAGTTGTAAAGTATATTCTTTGATTATTTGCTATTTTATCTTGACAATTCTTTTATAATTCAGATTGAATTTGTAAAACCTCAATCTCTGTGAGTCCACTAAATTCAGCAGCATCTTGTATTGAAAGACCTTTTTGTAAGATTTTTTTTGCTACTCCAATGGCGTGCTCTTTTGCTCCTCTTTCTATACCTCTTTCTATACCTCTTTCCATACCCCTTTTTTCAGCATCCGCTAATTTCTTATTTTGTGTTTCCGCCCAGCTTGCTTCACTATGCAAATGCTTTGTATCACGCTCATAAGCGGCTCTTTTGCGAGGAGAAAGCTTGGCGACTTCGAGTTTTTGCTTGGCTTTTGCTAAACCTTTTGCTTTGAAAGTATCATAGACGTGACCTGTTTTCAAAAAATAAACCCATTCATCTAAAGTATCTTTGATGGCTTTTTCGTCAAAATCGCCTGCTTTTATCAAATAATATTCAGGATAAAGATCTTGTGGTTTGAGCTGATTAAATAAGGCAACCTGTTCTTGCGACAACTCTAATTCATCATGTAAATGTATGCCCTTGAAGATAGTCTGACCATGATAAATATAGTCTGCGCCCTGCCCAACAGCAAAATAGACAACGCTGATAGAGATTACCTTTTTGACATTATTATAGGATTGCCCTTTTTTGATATTTTCAACAATTGTTTTAGATGTGCCATATAAAATCCGTTCCAAATAATCGTATTCTTCGTTATTTTGCACCTCGACGATAATCAACTCTTCTTTGGAGTTTTTCACCATAATATCCACTTGATTGAATTTATCGTCTTTTTTTACCGCATTGCTGCCGCTTTCCAGAATTTGTAAAATCGTGATGTTTTCTTTGAGTAACTCGCTCAAAAAACCTTCTAATATTTCAAAGTCCGACTTATCCCGAAACATATACTTGATAAACCAATCAAAACGGACTAATTCTGTAACTTTGGTGTATTTTGCCATTTTTTAAGTTTTTTAATTTAAAATGCAAATATAGTACTTTAAGCTGTAACTCCGCTACACACGTAGGGAATAGGTAAAAAAAAAGTTATAAATGTTTGGATATTAATTAGTTATGCGTATTTTTGCTATGGCACATAACTAT
>JAYWHK010000083.1:0-31158 GCA_043777755.1 Saprospiraceae bacterium | reverse complement strand
CTACTTTACTTGAAAAACTTAATAGCACAAAATATTGATTATCAAGTAATTATAAAATTTAATTCCGCTTAATAAAACCGTGCCGCTCAGTAGTGAATACTAATAGTCAATTGTTTATTTTTATTTTATCAACAAAGCAACAATTTTCTACAATCCTTCGTGTTTGGTGAAAATATTAATTTCTCACTCATTTTTAGTTTTTTACTAAAAACACATTCCAGTATGATTCAACGGATTTTTACCATTTTATTTATTTTTTCTTACAGTTTGCTTTTGGCACAACAAAAATGCACCATCAGTGGTTACTTGACCGATGCTGAGAGTGGCGAACAATTGATTTCAGCTAACTTGTTCAGTGTCAAAGGTTTGCAAGGCACAACAACCAATACCTACGGTTTTTACAGCTTGACTTTACCAAAAGGAAAAGTACAACTCAAACTCTCTTATGTTGGTTATGTAGAACAAATTTTGGACATTGATTTGACAAAAGACATCGAATTGAACGTCAAAATGTCGCAAAGTTCGCTCCTCCAAGAACTTGAAGTGTCGGCAACAAAAGCGGAACGCATCGAACAACGTACACAAATGTCACGAATTGATATTCCGATTCAACAAATCAAGAAAATCCCTTCACTTTTGGGAGAAGTTGATGTTTTGAAAGCTTTACAATTATTGCCAGGTGTACAAGGCGGTACTGAAGGACAGTCAGGTTTGTATGTTCGGGGCGGTGGCCCTGACCAAAATTTGATTACCTTAGATGGCGTTCCCGTATATAATGTG
Source organism: Saprospiraceae bacterium (assembly GCA_043777755.1). Taxonomy (GTDB): domain Bacteria; phylum Bacteroidota; class Bacteroidia; order Chitinophagales; family Saprospiraceae; genus CANHEE01. Next base: position 30,378 of record JAYWHK010000083.1, on the reverse strand, counting down.
TCCCATTTGTTGGGTTTTTTCTCTGTTTTCAATGCAGATGCTATCAAAAATGTTACTTTGTATAAAGGTGGTTTTCCTGCACGTTATGGCGGACGTTTGTCGTCGGTGATTGACATTCAGATGAAAGAAGGTAATGACCAAAAGTTTCATGGTGAAGGTTCTGTTGGCTTGGTTTCGAGTAAATTGACGCTCGAAGGTCCGATTCTGAAAAACAAAGCATCGTTTATCGTTTCGGCAAGACGTACTTATGTAGATGCTTTTTTGAAACCAATTTTGGCTCTTTCTAACAATAACAATAGCCAAAATCCCAATCAAACACAGAACGTAGGTTTGAAATTGTACTTTTATGATGTGAATGCAAAAGTAAATTACAAAATCAACACTAAAAACCACGTTTATTTAAGTGCATACACTGGAAAAGATGTGTTTGGCTCGGACAATTACACAAACTCGTGCAACTTCTACGAATAGCATTTCGACAGGAACAGACTGGGGCAATTTAACAAGTGCTTTGCGTTGGAATCACCAATTTTCCAACAAACTTTTTGCCAATACAACACTTACATACAGCCGTTATAATTTCAACGTTGGCATCACCCAAACGTCAAAACGTGATACTCTAAACGTAACCAATTTGGTAAATTACAACTCTGGAATTGAAGATTATGCTGCAAAATTTGATTTGGACTATGTACCGAATCCAAATCACTACATCAAAACTGGTTTTAATGCGACAGCGCATACTTACAACCCTGGTGCTACACAATTTCAATTTGACCCAGGAATTGGTGTTGGAATCGATACGATTTTAGGTTCTGCGCCCATCAAAGCAAAGGAATATTCGGTCTATGTAGAGGACGATATGCACTTCGGAGCGTTTCGTGCCAACATCGGTTTGCACGCTTCCGCATTTGCGGTGAATGGTACTTTTTACAAGTCTTTGCAACCTCGTATTGGACTTAACTACCTGTTAAACAACGACATAGCACTGAAAGCGTCTTTTTGTACAATGCAGCAATACATCAATCTTTTGGCAAATGAAGGTCTTGGTTTGCCTTCTGACCTTTGGGTGCCGAGTACAGAAAAAATCAAGCCACAAGATGCTTGGCAGGCGGCAATCGGTACTGCAAAAACTTTTCGTGACGAGTACGAAATCAGTATTGAGGCTTATTATAAAAAAATGAGCAACGTATTGAGCTATTCGGCTGGACAAAACTACTTAGGAGTCAATCGTGATTGGCAAGATAAAGTGGTACAAGGTTCTGGCGAGGCTTACGGTTTAGAATTTTTAGTACAAAAGAAAAAAGGAAAACTAAGCGGCTGGGTTGGTTATACATTGAGTTGGAATTACCGTACTTTTGAAGACTTGAATGGCGGCAATCCGTTTCCGTTCCGTTATGACCGTCGTCATGATTTGGAGTTGGTTGGAAGTTACCAATTTTCTCCAAAGTGGTCATTTTCAGGCTCTTGGGTGTATAGTACAGGACAAGCATTTTCTTTAGAAAATATAAAATATTCGAGGTTAAATACTGACCCTCGTCGTCAAGGTGGTGGTGGACCAAATGGCGGAAATCTAACAGCTTTAAACACTGTTTATGTAGATGAAATCGCCCAACCTTCTGAAAAAAATGCGTATCGTTTCAAAGCATATCACCGTTTGGATTTGGGTTTTGAACACAAACGCAAGAAAAAACGTTACGAAAGCACGTGGACATTTGGCGCATACAATACTTACAATCGTAAAAATACTTTCTTTTTGTATTCGACGTATGACGAAACGATTGGAAAAGATGTCTATAAACAAGTGTCTATTTTCCCAATTGTTCCAAATGTTTCTTGGGGTTTTAAATGGTAAAAAATTTGAAAAACTTAGCGTATTTATTTTCAACACTAATTTACTCTAATTTTACTAAATCTGTGATTCGGCAAAGCCAATTTCACCAATCGTGATGTAGAAAATTAAATCTAATTTCACTAATTTTATTAAAACTTCGTTTTAATATTAAGCGTACATAAATTTAAAAAAAATAAAAAAATGAAAAAAATAATTTATAACTTATTCATAGTCAGTGCAATATTTTCCTTATCAAATTGTTCAGAAGACAGTTTTCAAACAGTCGTAGATTACACTGTTCCTTTGGAAAAAAAGAGAATTGTCGTCAATGCAGAAGTAAATGCTGGCAGCGATACGATGGTGGTTTTTTTGTCGAGAAGTAGAACATCGTCAGAAGCGATTTTTGACCCAACAGACACTTTAAATAAAGCCAATTTGACGCTTTTCAAAGATGGCACAAAATACAAGGATTTAATTTTTGTAAAAAAAGAAATTGCCATTGATGGCGATAAACAAGACCAGTATATGTTCAAATACATTGCTTTGTTGGATAAAAATTTGCCATTGGTGAAGTATTCTTTGAAAGGAAGTGCCATTGGTTATGATGACATTAGTGCCGACGATATTTTGCCGCCAGCGGTCAAAATTCAAAATATTCGTTTTGAAAAAGATGGTTTTGAATCTTTGGTGAATAATTTTGGCGGAAAACCAACCAAAACCATCAAAGATTTGATAGAATTTACTTTCGATGACCCAACAGGTAACAATTATTATTTGTTGGAAGTTCGTTCTACTCAAGCCGATAATCAAGGTGTTTTGGTTCAGCGTGTTGCTTCTTTTGATATGAATCAACAGTTTTCGGCAAGTAGTGGTGGTTTTTCTGGTAGAAAAGCCATTATTCCTGACCAAACTTTTGATGGAAAAACGTTCAAAGTACAATTGGGCGTAAGTGCAAGAGGTGGTGGAAAAGGTGGTGGAACTACACCAACCGTAGCCGAATATCAGATTATCTTGCGTAGTGTTTCTCGCAATAGCTACCTTTTTGAGCAAGCCTTGGCTTCTTACAATGCCAACAACGGCAATCCTTTTGCAGAACCCGTAGTACTTTTTACCAATGTATATAAAGGTTTTGGTTTGTTTTCGATGCAGCAAAAAGCAACTGCGATTGTAAAACCGTAATAAATGATTGGAACACTGATTGGACTGATTTATCAGGATTTACGCATAATAAAAATCTGGGTGCATAACAAATTTACGCAATAGTTTTGAATATCCCAACTCTTCAAGGGTTTAAAACCCTTGAAGAGTTGGGATACATGAAAATTTGTTATACGCCCTAAAATCTTGATAAATCTTGAAAATCAGTTCAATCAGTGTTCTATTTTCAACTCTTTATTTTTCAATACTCTCCCATCGAAAGCAACACTAAAGTACAAGCATTTTCTGTTTCAATGCCTTTCTCATTTGCCAATTTGAGTAATTCCTCATTTTCTGTGCCAGGATTAAAAATAATCCGTTTCGGCTGAAGTCCCAAAATATAATCGTAATGGTCTTTTTGTCGTTGCGGATTGAGGTAAAGTGTTACCGTATCAATGTATGCAAAATCAGGCGTATCATTGTGAATTGGCAGTCCCAAAACAGCACCTTTTTTATTGCCTACCAAAACAATTTCATGCCCATTCGCCATTAGGCGATGCGCTGCAATATTGCTGTAACGGGTTTCGTCCGTTGATGCTCCAAGTATTAATGTTTTTTTTGACATAAAATGTTTTTTTTAAAACCCAATCGTATTTAACCAATTTCGTACTCGCCAATCCATCCAACTTTCTTTATTTTTGTATGGAAAAAAACCAACATGACCGCCATCTTTTGGTGTTTCTAAAGTGAACAAAGGCAAAGAATTGGCTAAATGTTTGGGTGAACATTCGGGACAAAGTATTGGGTCATTTATAGCATTGCAAATCAAAAAAGGTACTTTTATTTCATGCAAAACATGAATAGAAGAGCCTTTTGTATAAAAATCTTCTGGCGTTGCATAATTACCCAAGAGCGTTGTGTAATGCACATCAAAATCACGCCATATTTTTACGTTTTCCAAATGAGAAAGATCGATAAGGTCGGGAAAAAGCTGTGCTTTTGCTCGAACTTTATTGCCCAGTTGCGTTAAAAATTTTCTTTTGTACAACCAATTTTCGGGCAAATCCAACAAAGGAACGCTACTCGTCAAATCCGTTGGCATAGAAAAACCAATACCACTAACGACTTGCGAAGGAATGTCATTGGTTCGACCCAAATAATTCATCGTCAGCGCACCACCCATACTGAATCCAACAAGCGCAATTTTCTGATAATCAACACTTTGCAAAGCATACTTTACAACCGTTGCCAAATCAGAAGGATCTCCATGATTGTATAATTTTAACAAACGGTTCATCTCTCCACTACAAGAACGGCAGTTCCAAGCCAGTACGTCGTAGCCTTCATTTTGCATGGTTTTTGCCATGCCCAACATATACGCACGGGTAGAATTGCCTTCCAAACCATGCGTCAAAATGACTAATCTTTTAGATTTATTTTTTAACCAATCCAAATCTAAAAAATCACCATCGGGCAATTCCAAACGCTCACGCTCGTAATTGATGTCTTTTATTTTGCGAAAAACAGATGGATAAATGCTTTGAAAATGTCCATCAGGCAACCAAAAAGGTGCTTTAAAAGTGGTGTTCATTTGGTACTTGAATCTAACTTTTTTTAAGACCATAAATCAGTTCTCAAAATGCTTAGTTAGAATTATTCATTTATTTGGTAAAAGTAAAATTTATTTTTATCAGATAACAATATTTTGTTTTTATTTATCAATAATAATGGTCTTTCAAATAATGAAGCTGATTTTTTTTCAGGAATTGAAAATTTGAGCTGACCATTTTTAATATCAATACAATGTAATAAACCATCTCCTCCTCCAACAACAAATATTTTATCTTCGGAAATTTTAATATGCCCTGGTGTGCCACTAATTTTAGTTTTCCATTTTATATTGTTATCATTTAATTTTATGGCGTATAAAAACCCATCTTCACAAGGGTAGTATAACATTCCATCTTGGATGAGTGGTTTAGATGTAAGCATATCTCTGGGCAATGAAATATTACTTTTTATAGAAGAAGATTTAATATCAAATTCAACAATTTGATTGTCATTAATTAGAATTATACTATTTTCGTAAATCATAGGTTGTTTGGTAATTCCTTGTCCTAAAAAATTAGTCTTTAAACTATCACTATAAATTATCATTTTTTTATTTTGAGAGTAAATATTAAAAAAAGGGATAGTTCTTTTACTTTCAATTTTTTGTTGAATGCAAGTATAAAATAAAAGAGTGTCACCATTATTTACAACTGGAATAGGTGTTCTACAATGTATTTTAACATCTGCCTTATGTGTTTGCTCAAGGATTATTTCAGCATGACCAGAGTTGATGTTTATTTTTTTGATTAAATACTTTTTGGTTTTATAGTCGTAATAAGTCCTAAAAAAAAATTGATTGATACCTTCTAAAAAATCTTCCCCACTATAATCATCTATTGTGCGCCAAATTATAGCACCAGTACGTAAATCTACTGCAAAAATTTCATTCGAGCAAGGTATGACCAATATATTTTTAAATTTATATGGTTGTAAATTGTAATATAAATATTTTGGTGTATGCAAATTAACTTTTAACACCCAAATATTTTTCAAACTTTTGGAATCAATAGCTTTTAGATAAAATGAAGTGTCATTGATATTATCTGTAAAAATAATAGACTGTTCAAAAAGTATAGGATAGATTGTTTCAATATTTGACAAATCTGCATTTTTATAAGTTCCAATCAATTCATATAAGCTATTATTTTGTTTACAGGCTACTATTGTTAAGTAAATAAGGCAAAAAAAAGTATAATTATTTAATTTTTTCATATTTTATAACAAAGCCTTCATTGAAATAAATCAATGAAGGCTTTAATTTTTATTTATAGTTTTGAAATCTTATTTAGGAATTTTGAAAGCAACTCCAGCACCTCCATTAAATAAATCTACAAAAGCTGCTTGTACGGGTCCTTGAAACCAATTCTGCTCTTGGTAGTGATTAACCTCTTTCAGTTCATAAGTTTTGGCTGCTCCATCTAATTGCTGTTCGTAGTCGGTCAATAATCCGTCATTGGGGCGAAGTGCATAAGCTGTCACTGTTGTTGTTTGATTTGCATATAATTGGTTACATTCTGCCATGCACATACTTTTACTGGGTGGATCATCGGATAGATTGTTACAATCTTCTAAACAATTAAATAAATCTACTGTCCATTCATATTTAAGAGTAATAAATTGATTTTGACTTACTAAATATTCCCACAATCCACTCATTGTTTGCATATATAGCTCACATTTTAAAAGGTTTTTTAGCTCCTCTGATAAATCTTTGGACTGTTGAATACTCGTTACAATATCCTTTACTAATGTTGTTACCTTATCAATACTGACTCCTGTTATACTAAATGCAGTAGTAATATTACCATCTTTATCTTTCACTTCATTTGTTACTTTTACTGGTGTCAATAAATTAACAACATCTGTAAAAATTGTAAAAACAGAACTAATGATGAGTCTATTTTTCTCTCTTTCTTTTTTTGCAATTTTTGTATTTATTTGCTCTGTAATACATTTTCCATAAAAATTAGTATTAACATCAACAGGAGAAGCAAACGATGACACCATACTTGAGAGACTGTTTTTCGATATATTACCCCACATTATTGCGTAAGGAACAGTTGGATTACCAGCATTTACAAATTTACTATCAGGTAATATATCTTTATAACCTTTTTCGGCAGCTTGAATATGTTCTAAGAAATCGTTAAGTCGAGTTTCTATATTACAATCAGCACAATCTCCTGCGCCAGTCAATTTTTTCATATCTGCAAATATTTTTTGAACCCTATATTTGCCATCAGAATCTTTACGAATTATCTCTTTTATAGCTTGCGAACCTCTATTCGGAACACCATCCAAAATCATTGCTGAGATATTAGAAGATTTCATATTACGCATTACTATTCCTCCAAAATCATGAGCAATGCCAAGTACGTCAGTGGCTTCCGTAGGTGCAATTCCTTTATTTAGTGATTCTACTGAGGCTGCAACACCATCAGAAGGATTGTATATTGAACTTAGTGATATGGTATTATTCAGTGACTTGATTTTAAAACCAGAGCCTTGTCCGTTTATATTTTTAGCTCCATTGATAACACCATCAAATCCTGTTCCAGATGTCGTTGTCATTCCATCTATCGTTAAGACGTATCTATCTTGCGAATAAGACGAATATAATAGAAGGCAAAAAGTAAATAATAATATAATTTTTTTCATTTTAAAAGTTATTTAGAAGTTAGTAATGTGAAGTTTTCATATTTTGAATTATATATGCGTTTCATTGGAATTTTACTAAACGGAGAAGTTGTATATTCAATAGAACTGAACCCTTTTACAATAATTTTGTCGTCACTTCGTTCTGCATTTATTATAGTTTGTTCTTTCAATTTATTAGTCACATCATATTGCTGAATTCCTGATAACATCATTTTTTCTTTGTCAAAAACGATTAGAGAAAAATCACCATTTGAATCTTTAACTTTCCATGATACGTATTTGTTGTCTTTACTTTCAAAAACCTCATGTCCTGCGGCTTTTAGAGTTGGTGCAAGTTTATCAAGCAAATTTTTGTCTATAGAAGATGTGTTTAAAATATTCTCTACTAATTTTTTATTCTCGTCAATAAAATCGTTGTCTTCAATACTATTTTCCAGTGTGCCATCTTCGCCATAAATTCGTACTTCACCATTTTTAATTTCAGCCCTACTATAATTAGCTTTTAAATCAGTCCCAATAACATTGTTTGCATAATTATTTTGTTTTGGTTGCATATTTTGAATATGCATAAAATACGTACCATCTTTCGAGTAACATACTTCAACCTTAGCCCGTTCTGTTCTTGGGAGAGCATAAATATGATCATAAGGAGTCAATTTCCCTACGTCTGATTGATTAGAAGGCGTAGCAAAACTTGTACTTTCTACTTCGTACTGTATAGCTACGTCTCCACTACATTGATTAAACCCTACTTCATCATTTCCACATGACGAGAACAAAGTTAACATAAGTACAGCTAAATAAATTTGTAATTTCATAAATTTTATTTTTTAAACATTAAAAATGCACCAATATAAATTTTTTAATTTAACTAAAATCAAAACAATATCATTATAAATGGTAATTATTTGCAAATATATATTTATAAAAAAAAAAAAAAAAAATGAATTAAAAACTTTAACAAAAAATTAACAAAAACTACACCTCATTTCGCAACACCTCCAAAGGCGGATGATTCAAGACAGAACGACTATTAAAAAGACCAATAATCAATGTCAAAGCAACAATGGCGATGAAAACAAAAATCGTTGGTGTCCAATCTGGCTCAAAAGGTACTTTGAAAACGAATTTTGACAAAGCAAAAGCCGCTGCAATCGACAAAATAATTCCTGTCAAAGTTGCCAATGTTCCCAACATCAAATATTCAATAGCGTTGATACTTAGGATTTGACGACGACTTGCGCCCAAAGTTCTAAGTAAAACACTTTCTTGCATACGTTGGTATTTACTCAAAGCAACAGAACTTATCAATACAATCAAACCTGTCAAAATACTAAACAATGCCATAAAACGAATCACAAAAGATACTTTTCCAAGTACGGTGTCCACCGTTTTTAAGATTTGACTAAGGTCAATCGCAGAAATATTAGGGTATTTCAAAACCACATCTTTTTGAAAATCAGCCGATTGCTTTACATCAGCCACACGGGTCACGACCACATGGAATTGTGGCGCAGATTCCAGTACTTTACTTGGAAAAACAACAAAAAAGTTGGTTTGTACACGGTTAAAATTCACAATACGAACATCGCTAACCACCGTTTCGATGGGCGCACCTTGTACATTAAAAGTCATTTTTGCACCAGGCTTGATGTTGAGTGCTTCCGCTACCCTATCCGAAATCGAAACATAAACGATGTCGTCATTTTTTTTGCTTTGATTCAAGAACTCTCCTTCGACTACTTTTTCCGTTTCAATCAAAGTATCACGATACGTACAACGGTATTCTCTTTCCAACGCCCATTTTTCCATTTTGATGGTCGAATCAGCCAACCATTCTGTTACATTTTTTCCATCAAGGCTTTCCAAACGCATTGTTACAATCGGAACATCTTGAATCACAGGCATTTGGTAGCTTTTTACCAGCGTTTTTATTTCTTCTTTTTGCTTGCTTTGAATGTCAAAAAGAATCATATTGGGCTGGTCACCGCTACCGCTGAGTTGCACTTGTTTGAGCAAAAGATTTTGTGTAAAAAATAACGTTGTGACCAAAGTTGTACCTAAACCAATCGAAACCATCAAGATAAGTGTCTGATTGTTAGGACGATACAAATTAGAAATACCTTGTCGCCATACATAACTCCAACCCATCGGAAAGAAACGGCGAAGTGTCCAAGTCAATAATTTTGCGATTGCCGTCAAAATCAAAAACATAAACAACAAGCCTACTAAAAATCCAACGGCTACTTTAATTTCTTTTGTCTGCATATAAGCAAACGAACCAATAAACACAACGATAAGTGTATAAACCATCCATTGCGCAAAATCTTTATAACTGGCATTTTCTTCAAAAGATGCCCGCAAAACACGCAAAGGCGATGTATTTCTAATACTTAAAAGCGATAAAAGCGCAAATAAAACAGCGACAATTACACCAATCACAATGCCACGACCCATCGAAAACCAAGAAATTTCATTGACAAAATTTTGGATAGGTAAAAAATCTTTTAATAAAATGGGTAAAAAATATTGAATCGAAGTTCCCAGCAATGCACCAAAAATCGCTGCTGCAAATGCCATCACCACAATCTGAATCATCACAATCCAAAACGATTGCATACCACTTGTTCCCAAAGTTCGCAAAATCGCAATGACTGGTTTTTTATCCTTTACATAAATATGAACGGCACTCGCCACACCAATACAACCCAAAAGTAACGCAACAAAACCTATCAATCCCAAAAAGTCGGTCATGTTTCGGAAAGCTGCACCAATGGCTTTTTTACGAGTTTCGACAGTTTCTGTATCAATTTTTGCTACATCAAGGCGTTTTTGATATGGTTTTATCAAAATATCAGAATTGACACTATCAGGAAATTTGAAATAATATTGAAAACTAACACGACTTCCTCTTTGAACCAAACCTGTTTCATCTAAATCTTTCATTGGCAGATACACAATCGGCGCAACCGTCGAACCAATACTTGATTGACCAGGACCAGAGCTTGCTTCTCCAACAATCTCGAAAGTTTTTTCACCAATTTTTATGCTGTCACCAATCACCAAATTAAACTGATTGAACAAACTTCTATCCACCAACACTTTTGGATTGCCTGTTTTGAACGTTTGTGCAGCTTCAGCTGGCGTTGTTTCAATTTTTCCATAAAAAGGAAAATTTCCTTCAATCGCACGCACCGCTATCAAACGGGTTTGTTGCACCCTTGGCAAATACGCCATGGAAGCAAACGAAATCTCTTGCGCACGTTCTCCGCCCAAGCTGTCCATCAAACTCAAAATACTTTTGTCCACAATCCCTTGCTGACGGGTTTGCAATGCCAAATCAGCTCCAATCAAGCCTTTCGCTTCGCCATTGATACTTTTTTGTAGATTTTCAGAAAAAGCATCAATCGCTACCAATGCAGCAATTCCCAACACTATAGACGATGCAAAAAGCAATAATTTTCCTCGATTGCGGCGGCTATCTCGCCAAGCCATTGTAAAAAGCCAATTCAACATAATGGTATTTTTTAATTTTTAAATCCATTTTGTTAGTCGTTTTTAGAAAGGAAATATTGTGAACAGTAGAGAAAAGGTATGCCTTTTCTCGCCCGCAGCATAAGAAAAGGTATGCCTTTTCTCTACTGTGTATTTTGAGCATAATAACAAAAAATCCTCCGCAGCATAACACTACGGAGGATTTTTATATTTACAAAAAATAAAAAATTATCATGTAAAATACTTTTACATTTAAACTTTTACATTTTGCGGTTTAATTACTGCTCTTGACGCATAACTTTGTGAACTTCTGTTTTCACACCATCAAAATCAATTTTGATAATATAGAAACCAGACTGTAAGTCAGACATATCAACTTCTTGACGAGTTTGACCACCAGGGATTTTCACAATTTTCACTACTTGTCCGAATGAATTTACGATTTCAACAGTCGCTACTTTCGCAGTTACTTTTGTCAATTCAACATTTACTTTGTTTGTAAATGGATTTGGATAAATCACAACTTCTTTCAACAAATCAGCAAAAATCATTGCATTTTTGATTTTCGACATTACAGCGTCACCAACCAAATCAACGTGTTTTACACGGTATTGATTTACACCCAAAGTAGGTTTTTTATCAACAAATGTGTAAGGCAATACATTGAAATCAGCAGCGTTCACTGTACCAACAGCTTCCCATTTTCCACCAGCTTTGCTACGCTCAACAACGAATACGTTATCAATTGTAGGGTCAGTAGTTTCCCAGCTAACATCTACACGTTGGTTCTGAACAGGTAAAGCATTGATAGTCGTGATAGCAACTTTTGCACCAGCTCCAGGACAAACGATTACATTTACAGTCACAGAAGTAGAAGCATCGCAACCATCTTTTGTTACATTCAATGTTACTGTTTTTTGACCAGGAGAGTTGTACATTACGTTATCAACAGACAAACCTGTACCATTTTGAGGAACAGCACCTTGTCCGAAGTTCCACTGATAAGTTGCAGTAGAACCCGCTGTTGTTGCAACAAAGTTATTCATTGTCAAAGTACAAATATCTGTTGTTGGATAATTCTTAATTGTAGCAGTAGGAATAGCATTTACAGAAACCATAACTACGTTAGACTCACCAGAATAAGCATCACAACCTGCACGACGTGCGCAACGGATAAACCAAGTTGTTTGAGCTAAGAAACCAGGAGAATAAGATGCACTATTTGTACCAGTGATTGGTGTCCAATCTGTGCTACCAGGAACATAAAGAGGTCCTTTTGTTGATTTCAACCACAAGTACTCAATTGGACCTGCGCCACCAGATGGTGCACCGATTTCGTTGATTGTAGCAGCTACACCAGGGCCACAAAGAATCTGGCTCTTAGGACCTACTAAACCACCATCAATGATATTGTCACAAGGTACATAAAGACCAGCGTCAATACTCATATCATTGTTTTGACCAAACATTACCATGATAATATCGCTACGACCAGTGTTCACGTTTGCATCAGAATCAATCAAATCATTTAAACCAACGTTTTGAGTTGTAAGTGCATAACCCGCAGGGATTGAAGACTTCATAAACTCAACTTGGTATTTCATACCTGGCATTACCAAGAACATATACATACCAGTATTATCCGTCAATGTAGATTCTACAAGAACATCATCAGCTGTACCGAAGTTATTGTCAGCACCAGGCTTGAATAATTTCACCATAATGTTAGCAAAACCAGACTCACCACCATCTTGAAGACCGTTTTTGTTTTTATCAAACCAAACAGTATCACCAATTTTTACTTTTTTGAAGAAACCAGCGTCAATAGTTTGATTGAATTCACCTGTTCCCAAAGTATAGTTAGTTGTCATAAAGGTAGTCATATCAACATCACTATCTTTGTCATCAAAAGTAGCATTTGCCAAAGTTGGCATATATTCGTTAGGTGCTTTGAAAGTTACTTTGTAAGTACCAGCCATCAAACCGTCAAAACTATATTCACCATTAGCACCAGTTACAACTGTTTCAGAAACAGGTGCATTAGTACCAGCTTTTGTACCAGAAATAGTAACTGTTACGTTAGCTAAACCTTGCTCACCAGGAGTTTGGATACCGTCACCGTTTTGGTCAAACCATACGAAGTTACCAATTTTAGATCTGTTCATCAATGAAATAGTTGATGAACAAGTACAGCCATTAGCATCTGTAATTGTTACAGTATAAGTACCAGCAGCTAAACCTGTTACAGCAGCTGTAGTAGCATTATTACTCCATTTGTATGAGTATGGAGCAGTTCCACCAGAAGCAGAAGCAACACCAGAACCTTGAGTACCATTGTATGTTTGTACTTCAGAAGAAACAACCGCAGTACAAACCAATGCAGGTGCATCTTTAACCACCATTGTTGCAGATTTTGTACAACCATTAGCATCTTTAACCGTTACTGAATATACACCAGCACCTAAGTTATTAATTGATGATGTTGTTGCAAAATTACTCCAAACATAAGTGTAAGGACCATTACCACCGTTTACAGCAGTAACACTTGCAGAACCGTTTTTGTTACCATTACAAGTAGCATCTTTGCTTGATGTAACGATGGTTAATTCAGATGGTTCAGTAATTACAGCATTTGCAATTGTAGAACAACCTTTGTTATCTGTAACAGTTACAGTATAAGTTCCTGCACCTAAACCACCAACAACACTTGTAGTAGCACCAGTACTCCAAATAATAGAGTAAGAACCACCAGCAGGGCCGCCAGTAACGATTATTTTTGCAGAACCATCAGTACCACCTTTACAGTTGATATTGCTTGTTGTAAGGTCTAATTTGTAAGCAAAAGGCTCGCTTACTTTTACGATATTAGAAGCTGTACAACCATTTGCATCAGTTACTGTTACATAATATGTATCAGCACCTAAGTTAGTGATTGTTGCAGTAGTTGCACCAGTACTCCAAATGAATGCGTAAGGCGCAGTACCACCAGCAGCTGTTGCTGTTGCAGAACCATTAGAAGCACCTTTACAAATTGTAGAAACAGAAGTTGTACTTACTGAAACCGCAGTTGGTTGAGTTACCGTTGCAGAGCTTGTACCAGTACAACCGTTTTGGTCTGTTACAGTTACTGTATAAGTACCAGCAGTCAAACCATTTTGAGAAGCACCGCCTACGCCATTGCTCCACTTGAATCCGAAAGGACCAGTACCACCACTTACTACAGAAGCAGTTACAGTTCCTTCACTTGCACCATTACATAAAGTAGGTGTTGCACTTGCAGTTACTACGATTGCGTCAGGACCAGTGATTGTAACACTTTCAGTTGCTTTACAACCATTAGCGTCAGTTACTGTCACAGTGTAAGTTCCTGCACCTAAGCCAGAAACAAATGTAGTTGTAGCACCAGTACTCCAAGCATAAGTGTATGGAGCCATTCCGCCAGCAGCTGTTACAGTAGCTGTACCGATTTTGTCCGCAGCACACTTCAAGTTTGTTTGAGTAGTTGCCAAAACCAATGATGTAGGTTGGATAACTTTTGCTGATTTTACAACAGTACAACCTTTGCTGTCTGTTACAGTTACAGTATAATCACCAGCACCAATGTTACTGATAGTTGCAGTTGTAGCACCATTGCTCCAAGCGTAAGAATAAGAAGTTGTACCACCAGCAGCTGTTACTGTTGCTGAACCATTATTGTTACCACAAGAAGCATCTTTAGTAGATGTTACTGCTGATAAAGGAGAAGCAGGTTGAGAAATAGTAGTTTGAATTACTTTTACACAACCATTTGCATCTGTTACTGTTGCTGAATAAACACCAGCAGATAAGCCAGTTGCATCAGCAGAAGTTCCACCGTTGCTCCAAGCATAAGCATAAGGAGCTGAACCGCCAGAAACGAACAATGAAATAGAACCTGTTTTCTCTCCGAAACAAGCAACATCACTTTTCACAGAAACTGTCACTGTTAATTCAGTTGCAGCTTTCACATTTGCTGTACCAATTACTTTACAATTATTTTTGTCTGTAATTGTTACTGTATATGTACCAGGAACTAAGTTCGTGATACTTGATGAAGTTGAACCATTACTCCAAGTATATTTGTAAGGAGCAGTACCGCCAGTTGCTACAGCAATAGCAGAACCATTCTTTTGACCAAAACACTTTTCATCGTTAGCAGCAACTGCAACATCTAAAATTGTTGGCTCGCTGATAACGATTGCTTGGCTTGACTTACAGCCATTGCCATCAGTTACTGTTACTGTATAAGAACCAGCCAATAAACCAGTAATGCTGTTTGCTGTTGAACCAGTACTCCACAATGTAGAATAAGGAGCAACACCGCCATTGATAGCGATTGAAGCAGCACCAGTACTTTGACCGTTACATTTTACATTTGTAATTGTTGGTGTCAATACAATCGCAGCAGGTTGCTTAATTTCAGCAGAAACTACTTGTGTACAACCCAAAGCATCTGTTACTGTTGCTGTGTATGTTCCAGCACCTACATTAGTAAGTGGTGTACCATTTGCTCCATTGTTCCAGTTCACAGTATAAGGAGATTGACCACCAGAGATTGCCAAACTGATTCCACCTTTTCCATTATTACATAATACGTTAGTGGTTGTAGGAACAACTACGATTGGCGCAGGATTAGCAATTGGAATATCCAAGAATTTTGAACAACCGTTTTTGTCTGTTACTGTTACCGTGTAAGTTCCAGGTGTCAAACCTTTAACTGTTGCAGTTGTACCGCCATTGCTCCAAGCATAAGTATATGGAGCAGAACCGCCAGAAACACTTACTGTTGCTGTACCATCATTACCATTGTTACACTTTGGACTATCTGATACAGAAGTCAATTCGATTGGAGTAGGTTGTGTTATTTGTGCTTGACCAACAACTGTACAAGCATTGCCATCTGTTACCGTTACAGTATAGATACCCGTTGTAAGGTTTGTCAATGAAGCAGAAGTTGCACCATTGCTCCACTTGTATTTGTAAGGAGCTGTACCGCCTGAAGCGATTACAGAAGCTGTACCTGTATTAGCACCACCACAAGCAAGGTCAGAACCCGTCATTGTAGCAACTAAGGCAGATGGCTCAGTAATTGTTACAGAACCCGTTTTTGTACAACCATTGTTATCTGTTACAGTAAGTGTGTAAGTACCCGCTTTGATATTTGAAATCGAAGCTGTAGTTGCACCATTACTCCACTGAATACCATAAGGAGCAGTACCACCTGTTACTACCGAAGCAGCTGAACCAGTGCTACCACCGTTACATTTTACGTTAGTAGATGTTGTATTTAAAACAATTGCCGTAGGTTGATTCAACGTTACAACAGAGATTTTCTTACATCCATTAGCATCAGTTACTGTTACTGTATAAGTACCAGCAGCAACGTTTGTTAAATTTTGAGTAGAAGCACCATTGCTCCAAGCATACGAATATGGTGTTGTACCACCCGTAGTTGTTAGCGTAACAGAACCAGTTGCAGCACCATTACAAGATGGATCAACCTTAGTTGTTGATACGTCTAATACTGTCGGCTGAGTGATGTTCACAGATACTGAAACTTCGCAAAGATTTGCATCACGAATCACTACTGCATAAACACCAGCTTTCAAACCAGTAGCTGTTGTACTTGTTTGACCATTTGACCAAAAATAAGTGTAAGGAGCAGTACCACCAGAAGCAGTTACTGTTGCAGAAGCGTCGCTACCACCGAAACACTTAACATTTGTGTTTGTAGTTGTTGCTGTTAAAGCAAATGGTTGAGTAATATCAACACTTTTTGCTTTTTGGCAACCTTTGATGTCTGTCACTGTTACAAAATACTTTCCAGCAGCCAAACCATTGTTCACTGGTGCAGTAGCACCATTTGACCATAAGTAAGAATAAGGAGCAGTGCCACCTGTTACCTGAGCAACAGCCTTACCAGTGTTGTCATTGTAACATTTTACATTAACAGTTGGGTTAAAATCAATCGCCATCGGAGCAGGCTCCGTTACAGTGATTGAGTGCATTGCCATACAAGTAGATCCATCAGTTACTGTAACATTATAAACTGTTGCAGGAAGATTTTTTGGATTTTGTGTGTTTGGCAAGATAGAACCATAACTCCAAGAATAAGCATAAGGAGCAGTACCACCAGCAACTGTCAAATTAATTGAACCGTTTGAACCACCAAAACAAGTGTTTGGAACTGTTGTCCAAGTTACCATTGGAGACATCTTCATCGTTACAGATACTGAATTACTTGCTAACCAAGTAATACAACCGTTACGACGAGCAACACGTACATAGTAAGTAGTTGCTGTAAGACCAGCAGGAGGATCATAGCTTGCAGCATTTGCACCAAGAATTTGAATCCAGTTAGGATTGCTCAAATTAAAAGTACCACCAACGGTACTTTTGAACCAAGCATACTCAATTGGGCCAGAACCCGTGCCACCAGAAGCACTTGTTGCATTTGTAAATGGCGCAGGATCTGCACCTTGTCCAGCATTACAACCAATTTGATTGGAAGTAATTTTTCCTCCATCAGTGATGTTATCACAAGGAGATACAGTAACAACTACAATATTAGACTCTTTTACATAATCCGTACAGCCAGCTCTTCTTGCGCAACGCACAAAGAAAGTAGTCGCAGTCGTAAAACTTGGATCATAGTTAGCCGATGTTCCGTTAGGAATCATTGTCCATTGAGAAAAATTTGTGTTGTAAGGGTTTGTTGTGTACAACCATTGGTATTCAAGTGCTCCTGTTCCGCCCGTCGGAGAGGTTACATTGACAATAGGTTGTGGATCGAATGGTAAATTTGATGCTTGATCATAGCCAATTGTTCCGCCTGCCGTAACATTGTCACATTGAGCGAAAGTAGTTGTGCTACTTAAGATTGTCATCATAAATACCATACAAGAGAAGACCAACTTAGTGTAGAATTGGTAAGACTTCATGTGTGTGTGTAAAGGTTTGGTTAAAAAAAAAAATTATAATAAATAGATGTTTTTAATTATTTCTTGCAAAAAAATAACTAAAAAAATCAGGTAAAATCTTTTTTAAAAATTAAATAAAAAATAGCGAAATTGTGCGATAACAATAAAAAGCAGTCCCTTAGGGTCTATTTTTATCATAAAAATATAACGCTTGCATATAAAATCCTTGCGAGAAACTGAGGGGCTGTTTGCTCATAATGAAAGGAGTTCTGCTTATACATGTAGAATCAAAGCCCAAAATTAAAAGAATATTCTCAAAAATACAAACATTCAGTCTTTTTTTTTTATTAAATTTAAGATAATTTTAAGAGTTCGTTTTTTATAAATATTTTATTTTTTAATGTAAATTATTTTTATTTGTTTTTTGGCATAAATCTTGCATTTTTAGACATAACAACAAATAATCATATCCTCAGACTTTACCAAGTCACATGAACAGTTTTTTTACATCATTACTATTTACTTTTGAAAACTGTTTTACTATGCTAATATTATATTTTGCTACCGTCACTTTTGTACTTGGAACGACGCTAATTGCCGCAGATCGCTTCCTTTCTCACAAAGGAAAAAAATAATTTCCACTTTTCTTTTGCTGTTATTGCATTTTTGCCTAATATTGACCCTAAATTTGGGACATTAATTAAGCCTAAAAATTGTTTGGTATTATTTTTTCATAAATTGTCAAAATAATTGTGAGCAATTAAGGCTTGAATACATACAATGAGTAATAACAATTATCCTTATACAGAAAAATCTTCCTTGGGTTTTTTTGAAAAAAGAAAATACAAAAAATTTTATAGTCAATTTGTAGGAAATAGCGATTTTGCTATTACAGTTGGCGACAGCTTGGCTAATGTATCTGACGCATTGCTACAATCAGGTGCGCTTACGCTTGTCGTAGAGCCATTGCCAGAGAGCATTGATTATGTCACTCAAAAGTTAGAAAAGCAAAAAAATAAGATTATTTTGCACGAAGACATTGGGGCTTACAATGCAGAATTTGCTTACAATGAGGCATACGAGAAAAAAATCTTACCTTATAGTAGTAACTTGACTGTAAGCGAAAACAAATCAGTTGTTAAAATTACTACAACTGATGAACTTATTCGAGCTTATGGTGTTCCTGCTTTTTTGTTTATCAATGCAAACGGTTATGAAAATGATGTGCTAAAAGGCTTGAACACACCTGTCCTAATTCTCGCAGTGGCTTTTTATTCTTATTTGAGTGAAAAAACCATTGAGGTAGTGCGTCGTTTGATGTACATTGGCGATTACGAATTTAATTGGATTGTGGACGAAGAAGCTAATTTTCAGTCAAAAAAATGGCTCAATGCCAAAGAGCTACACGCTTCTATGAGTGAGCATAGTGAAGCCCGTTTTGCTGGTTATATTTTTGCAAGGATTAAAAGTTATTAAATGAAGCAAGCGGAAGCCTTTCTCCCTACCCTATTTGGTCGTTTTAAAATTATTGCTTATGCGGATTCGCCTGAGGAGTTGATGCCACATTTGGCTTTGGTTCACGAAGGTTTTGATCATCGTATGCCTACAACTTTGCGTATTCATTCTGAGTGCATGACGGGCGATGTTTTTGCTTCAAAAAAGTGCGATTGTGGCGAACAATTGCACGAAGCAATGAAATTAATTGCCGCCCAAAATGGAGTTTTGATTTACCTGCGACAAGAAGGGCGAGGTATTGGTCTAATCAATAAAATCAAAGCCTATCAATTGCAAGAAAAAGGTTTGAATACTATTGATGCTAATACCCATTTGGGTTTTGAGTCTGATGCAAGACAATACGAAGTTGCCATCGAAATTCTAAAAGATTTAGACATTCAACAAATTAAGTTGATTACAAACAATCCTGATAAAATCGCTGCCCTTGAGAAGGCGAACTTTGACGTTATTGAACGCATCGCTATTCAAATCAGTCCTAATACTGATAATTATAACTATTTGGAAACCAAGAAGTTATTCATGGGACATTTGATTAATATTTAAAAAAATATATTTTGTGCAAGTCTAAATGTATTGGCGTGTGCATTGACAATGTCCGATATTTTGGGCGAATAGCCACCTCCCATACTGCAAACTACAGGTAATTTATTGTCTTTACACGTTTGTAAAACATAGCGATCTCGCTCTTTGCAACCTTCGTGACTGACACTTAAACGTCCTAACTTGTCCGTTTCTAAAATATCTACACCTGATTGAAAAAATATAAAATCTGGCTGAACTTCATCGAGCAATCGTGGTAAAGTGTTTTTTAAAGTGGAAAGATACAAAGCGTCGTCGCAAGCATCAGGAAGCCCAATATCAAGGTCTGATTTTTCTTTTCTATTGGGGTAATTTTTTGCACCGTGCATACTGAAAGTGAACACACGAGATTCATTTTGAAAAATTTGCGCCGTGCCGTCGCCTTGATGCACATCTAAATCGACAATCAATATTTTTTTCGCTAAACCATTGTCTAACAAGTAATTAGAAGCAATGGCTTGGTCGTTTAACAAACAAAAGCCTTCGCCTTTGTAAGTGAACGAATGGTGCGTTCCGCCTGCAATATTCATCGCAACGCCATTGTCTAAGGCATATAATGCAGCTGTCAAAGTACCATTTGCGATGGTAATTGTCCTTGTTACAAAATGCTCATTGATGGGGAAACCGATGGCTCGAATTTCTTTGGGAGAAAGTGTGAGGTGTTTGAGTTTTGACCAATATTCCGCTTCGTGTGTCCGTAAAATATGCTTTTCGTCAATTTTTTCAGGTTGAAAAAAATTGGCTTCTATTATTGTTCCTTCATAGAGCAATTGCTCGGGAAGTAGTTCGTATTTTTCCATTGGAAAGCGATGCCCGTCGGGCAAAGTCAAACGATAAATGGGCGAAAAAGCAATTTTTAGCATAAAATAATTTTTTTTGTTCACTTTGAACCGTAGATATTGAAATTTGCAATAGTTTTACGTAGCTTTGCCCCTATTCATCGTTTTAATTTATAACCATTATTATGCAACATTTGGACGATTACGACATTCAGATTCTTAAAAAACTCGAAGAAGACGGACGGAAAGCCTATTCGCTTATCGCTACAGAATTGGGTATTTCCAATACGATGGTGCATCAGCGTGTGCATAAAATGACAGAACAAGGGATTTTAGTTGGTATCAAACCTGTTTTGAATGAAAAAAAAATGGGCTACGATTGGGGCGCATTTACGGGAATTACCCTTGACAAAGACCATGATTCTGAGCGCATCATCGAGGCTCTAAAAGAGATTCCTGAAGTTACCGAATGTTACTATATAACGGGACAATACACGCTGTACATTCGGATTTTAGCTAAAAACCATGAACATACTCGTCGAATTTTGTACGATAAAATAGACAATATTTCTGGAATTGCCAAAACAGATTCTATTATTGAGCTGGGCTGCGCTTTTAAACGAAATATTGGGTTATAGGTGTTGTCAATTGTTTATCAGTTGTTTGGGATTGTTTGTCAATTGTTTATCAATTGTTTGATTTTCATTATCAATTATTCATTATTCACTTCAATCTCTGTTTCCAGTTCCCAATTGGCTTTTAAATCTTCTAATTCTTTTATTAAAACAGTTTCTGGAAACAATTGATTGTCATAATCACAACCGTCCCAACGACCATTTTTATTTTCGTCAGTGATAATTCTGATTTTGTATTTTGTTGGTGATAATGTTGCAAAATCCAGCTTGCTATTGGCTGATTTTTTTACGATTTTTTCAGCAATCATAACATTTGATTGATCTAAAACTTGTACAATATAATCGTTTTTCGAGTCTAATTTCGTCAAAACGACATTTATATCGCCAAAATCTTTCACTTTTGCAATACTGATTTTTTGTTTAATGCTGTCATTTGTATTACCGTAAAAATCCGTTACTGCACCTGGCAATAGGATTAAATTGTATTTTTTATTGTCTTGCCATTTGTGCGAAATATTTACTTTTCTGCTACTCGTACTATCTGATAAAGCATTGATTTTCAAAGAAATAAGAGAGGAGTCTTCTCGTAAAATAATTTTTGAGGTATCTATTTTTACGATGGGAAAATTGAATTTTAGTTCATTTTTTTTATTGGCAATCACTAGCGTTGTGTTTTCAGCAGCAATTGATTTTCCTCGACCACCAGTACTCACAACGCCCATCAAATTTAATTTATTTTTCTTAAAAAAATCTTCTCTTGAAAGGCTTTTTACGGTTACGGTATCTTTGTCCAACGCAAACATTTTCCAAGATTCAGCAAAAGTATTGTCATACCAAACACGCAAAGTATCGCCATCAATTTCTTTCAAAATGCGTTGTTTTTTATCTTGCCAAGTTAGCGAAATGTCTTTTGGATTTTGCGAAAAAATTAGTTTTACTTGACCATAACTGCCACTTGTTTTGTCCAACAATTGCATTTTTTTACGGGTTTCAGAAAGCAGAATCGTCACAGCATCATTATTAAGCGTATCTTTCAAATCCTTATTTGTGACAACAACTTTTTCTTTTAAAAAACCAATTTTTTCGTTTGGCGTAGAATATTTAAAGTTCAAATCAGCGTCCACCAAAGCAAATGCCTTGAATGAACCTTGTCGCACATTCTCAATTTCACAAAAACCTTGTTTGTTTGTTTTTGCAAAATAAAAAGGACGTTCCTTGCGTACCACACTGTCCGAAAAATTATCGTACAACATAAAAAGAGCGTTTTCGACAGGTTCTTGTGTAAAAGCATCGACGACTTTTCCTGCAAATTTGAGTGAATCTATCACAGCACCCGTCGAAAAAACAAAGCGAAGCGCAGCTTTATTTCCTTCTGTCAAATCTTTAACACTTTCACCAAAATTAATACTATAAGTAGCATTTTCTCTTAATTTTTCGTCTTTATCAAACTGAAATACTACAGTTTTTCCATTTAATTTCACCGTAGGCTTTTTCTCCAAAGGTGGAGAAACACTTACTTGAGCATTCGCATTTTCCAAAACTACCCATTCATTAAACACTAAATCAATAGGTTGTTTTGTAAAATTTGTTTGAAAATTTCGAGTGGAACGCAGGCTGTCAGGTTTTGGCGCAACTAAATCTTTCGCACCACCTTCGAGTTGTTTACCCGCACCTGAGGCACAAGAAGACAACGTATGAATTACAACAATTAAAAATAAAAACTTATAACTCAAATTATAGAATTTAAACATAAAATAATTGGAAAAATTATAATATTGACGAAAAAAAATAGATTTTTGTGCTAAATTAAGCAGTGGTAAGTCAATAAGTCGTAAGTCTGTAAGTCATTAGTGTCTTGATTATCAATAGATTACGAAATTTACAACCATGTTTATTCAGATATTACTACTTACTTAGGTACTTTAATCAAAATAATTGATATTTTTAAATAGTACAAACTATTCTAAATCAGTGAATTATTGACTTACTGACTATTATCGACTTACGACTTATTGACTATCATTGACTTACGACTATTATCAAAATCAAACGCAAAATTGAGCAAATTATTTGACAATTTAAAATTAGAAATCATTCTTGAAACAGCGCAGTACATTGTAGTACAAAAAACAGCTGGCATCAACGTTGAGCGATGGGACGGTTTCGCTTCCGTTGAAATGATGGTTTATGATTATTTGAAAACACAAAAGCCTAAAAGTGAGCCATTTGTGGGCATCGTACACCGTTTGGATAGAGCCGTAAGTGGTGTTTTGTTATTGGCAAAAAAGAAAAATGCACTAAAAATACTAAACGAGCAATTTGCACAACATCGAACACAAAAAAAATACCATGCTATTGTTGAAAATCGTCCGACAAAAGACAACGCAGAACTCAGACATTTTTTATACGTCAATAACAAATTAAAAAAAGCAGAGGTTTTTGACCAAGCACAAAAAGATACGCATGAGTGTCGTTTGAAATATCGTTTTTTAAAAAAAGTAGAAAATGGCTATTTGCTTGATATTGAATTACTTACTGGAAAATTTCATCAAATTCGGGCGCAATTGGCAGCAATAGGTTGTCCGATTGTTGGCGACGAAAAATATGGTGCGGGTACTTTTTTTCAAAAAGATGCCATCGCTCTGAACGCTTACCAATTGTCTTTTTTTGATACAGAAAATGGCGAAAAAGTGGTTTGCGAAATATTATAAGAAACCTCTCCTAAATCCTCTCCGAAGGAGAGGACTTTAATGTGCTGTAAATCAGCGATATAGATGATTTCATTAACTGTGTTTATTCGTAGTACTTATATTTTCAAAAACTATAAAAATGAAAAAAAACTATTCCTTTTTTTTATTCCTTTTTTCTTTTTTTTTCTTTTTTTCTTCTTGTAAAAAAAATGAAAAAAAAGAAACATCAACAACGCAAAGTGCTGACAATCAATACCGTGCGTATGCAGAATTTGAGCAACAAGAATCCGTATGGTTGGCGTTGCCGAATGTTGATCATGTCCATGATTTGAAAAATTCGAGTGTTACGGCTCAAATTATTATATCACTTTTGCCTTTTACAAAAGTAAATTTTCTTTGCTCGAGCGATAGTGCTTTGCAAGCATTTAAGCCAATGTTACCCGATTCTATTTGGAAAAATGAGCGTTTGTCCGTTCACATTGCGCCATATCAAGAGTTTTGGATGCGTGACATGGGCCCTGTTTTTTTGAAAAACTCAAAAAATGAACGTGCCATGTTGGATTTGAATTTTAACAATTGGGGTTACGAACCAGATTCTATGAAAGTTGATTTGGACGAAACCTTAGACGAGCGTTTGGCGCAAAAACTCAATTTGCCTTTGGTCAGCAATTCGCTGTTTCACGAAGGAGGCGATACGGAACTTAACGGAAAAGGGACACTAATAGTAGTAGAAATTGTTGAAAAACAACGCAATCCAAACATGACTTTGGAACAAATCGAAGCTGTTTTCAAAAAAACAATGGGTGTGAAAAAAGTGATTTGGCTCAAAGAAGGTGTCCGTGAAGACGATTTTACCTTTCAAGGTCCAATTCCAATTGCCAACAACAAAATGGGCTACACACTCTTGACAACAGGCGGACACATCGACGAATTTTGTCGTTTTGTGAACCCAACAACAGTACTTTTGGCACAGGTAGATAGCAGCGATTTGGGCGACCCGATTGCGCAAGAAAACCTAAAACGTTTGGCTATTAATGAGCAGATTTTGCGAAATGCAACCGACCAAGACGGCAAACCTCTAAACATCATTCGTATGCCAATGCCTAAAACCTATACCCGACTTTTGACACCAAAAGATTGGGTATATGATATAGTTGGTTCAAGTGTCAAAGACAAAACGCCTTTTTTGAAAAAGAAACCAATTATAGGGATTATGGCTTCGAGTTACCTAAATTTTTTGATTGCTAACGGTGTTGTTTTGGCTCAAAAATACTATAAAAAAGGCATGGACGATAGCTTCCGCCTGCGAGATGAACAATCATTACAAATCTTAAAAAGTGTTTTTCCTGGCAGAAAAATCATACAATTAGATGCTGCATCAGTCAATTGGGGCGGCGGCGGTGTTCACTGTATCACTGCAAATGGTTTTTAAAATAATTTTTTTTGAAAAATGTTTATTTTCATCTAACTTTGCAAAAAATAATTAAAAATGCAAATTTTAACAATCGAACAAATTCGTATTAATTTCCCTAATCAATGGGTATTGATTGGAAATCCAGAATTATCTGAACCAGAAATAAATGGCTCAATTGTGAGTAAATTGATACAAGGAGTTGTTCTTTTTGCCAGTAAAGATAAGAGGGAGTTGGCTTATAAAGCAAAAGAGGTAAGGGCGCAAATAGCATTGACAGCGTGTATTTATACAGGCGAAATTGCTCAAAACCGTTTATTTTTGCTATGAGAATAGAAAAATTTAAACGAGCATCCGATGAAAGTTTGATTATTGTGAAATGCCAATTTCCGAATCATCAAGTAGCACTTGCCTTAGATACAGGAGCTTCTCACACAACTATTGATTTAACAGCTTTATTAATGCAAACTACGATATTTCTGAGTCTATTCGTACTGTTGAACTTGAAACAGCAAGCGGTGTGATTGAGGCTTATGTTTTTAATATTCGAGCATTTACAGCATTAGGAATCACTCGTAATAATATTGAAGTTTGTGCTTATGATTTCTTTGCGCACCATGTGCTAACAGAATTCGATGGTGTTCTTGGACTTGACTTTATTGATCAATACAAAATATGCATTGATTTTAAACGCTCAGAGATTACACTTTCTTAATAATAATTAATTTTATGCCAAAAATAGCCATTACACAACTTTCTTGCTCGCCTAATGTAGCAGAAAACGTTACAAAACACATCGCTGCGGTAAGGGAAGCAGCAGCCAACGGAGCGCAAATCATTTGTTTGCAAGAGCTTTTTGATGCCCAATATTTTCCTCAATTTGTCAATGTTGAAAGCTATGCTTTTGCACGCCAGATTCCTGACGATGTGACCAATCAGATGCAAGTCTTAGCTAAAGAATTGGGTGTTGTTTTGATAGTTCCCGTTTATGAAGAAGCGATGCCAGGTGTTTATTTCAACATCGTTTTGGTCTATGATGCCGACGGTACTTACTTGGGCAAATACCGTAAAAACCATATTCCCGATGGCCCTCAGTACTTGGAGAAATTTTATTTTACGCCAGGAGATTTGGGCTATCCTGTTTTTGATACCAAATATGGGCGCATTGCAATAGGAATTTGTTGGGACGAGTGGTTTCCAGAAGTTGCCCGTATTTTTGCTTTGCAAGGCGCAAACATTATTTTCTATCCTTCAGCGATTGGCAGCGAACCTGACCGACCAGAGTACAGCTCGGCTGATGCTTGGCAATGTGTCATTCGTGCGCATGGTATCGCTAATAATGTATTTATTGCCGCACCCAATAGAGTGGGAACAGAACAAGACATGACTTTTTACGGTCAAAGTTTTATCAGTGACCCTTTTGGTGAATGGCTGGCAAAAGGCGATGAAAATGATGCGATTTTATATGCGGATTGTGATTTTGCAAAAGTCAGAGAAGCAAGAGAATTATTACAGTTTTTTAGAGATAGACGAGTAGATACTTATGCTCCAATCTTAAAAGTAGTAGCGTAGAGCTATACATAACAGATATTGGTTATTAGATATTAAAATATTGCAAATAATTGGTATTCAGCATTTTACATAAACATAAAATTTGAAAATCACTTTTCGACGTGTACAACTACACTGTAGAAATGACGAAATGTTAAATATTGAATATCGTTATGCAATATAGGTAACATTTGCATCTTTTTTATAAATTATGTATCTTTATTGAGTAACTAAAACCAGTGACTATGACACTTCGTACTACTATTTCACTTATTTTTATCGTTTTTTTCGCTATTTCTACTGCTTTTGCTCAAAAAGGCTTGCTTGGTGAGTACTACAATGGGCGTAATTTTCAAGAAAAAATTATGACCCGTGTTGATGCTTCGCTTAATTTTTATTGGGATTTCAAAGCACCAGCCAATGGTATTGCGCCTGAAGATTTTTCGGTTCGATGGACTGGACAAATCGTTGCTCCTGAAACGGGCGATTATCAGATTGGCTTCGTTGTGGACGATGGTGTTAGGATGTGGATAAACGACGAAAAAGTGATTGACGCTTGGGATATGCACGACAAAATCTTTTTTTCTAACATCATCAAAATGACAGCTGGAAAATCGTACAAGCTCAAAATTGAATACTTCAATGGCACTCGTGAAGGAATGATTGATTTTAAATGGCAACGCCCAAGTAAAAAACCTATTTTTGGTGGACTTTTGGGAACAAATGAAGAGATAATCAAGCCTAATTTTTTTACAGAACAAAACATAACGCCTGTTGCTGTTGAAAATAAACCCAAAACGGTAGTTGCGCCAAAAACAAAGGCTGTTCCTGTTGTAAAATCAAAACCTAAAAAAGACAATACGCCTGCTGTCGTAGCTCCGCCTGTGAAAATCGTTAGCGTTGTCACTCCTCCAAAAGATACACTTTCTAAGTATATTCCTAAAAATATTCTTTTTGAAAAAAGTAATTTTGTGATGATTGGAAATTCTATGCAGGAATTGGACAAATTAGCGATAATGCTGTTTAATTTTCCAAAAGCAACACTGCGAATCGAAGGTCATACAGATAATATTGGAAATGCCGCACTGAACCAAACCCTTTCAGAACAAAGGGCTGATGCGGTTAAAAATTACCTTATTCAAAAAGGAATTGACGCTAAACGCTTGATTTCCAAAGGTTTTGGTAGTAGCAAACCGCTTTTTAAAGACAATGTAGGCAATCCTAAAAACCGTAGAGTGGAGTTTATTGTAGAGTAAAATTAAGATTATTTTGGAAAAACCTTTACTATATTATACTCACGAAGTTCCACTTTTGTTTTTTCAAAATTTTTAGAAACACCTAAGATAAAACCACCGCCGCCAGCACCACAGATTTTTAAGCGAAAATGCTCCGATTCAAGTCCTTTTTTCCATACGGGAACAAAATCGTTAGGAATCAATTCGTCCAAATAGTCCAATTGGAAAGTACTTATGTCATGCGTTGCTCGCAAGAGATTTGTCCAGTGACCTTCCAAAAAAGCACTGATGGCAAGATTGTTCGCAACGACCAATTCTTGCTTTATAAGTTCTTGAAAATCAGTATTTTCTGATTTTTTCATGAACCAATGAATTAATTTTTCAGCCTTTCGCTTAATGCCTGTATCCAATAAAAAAAGACTATTTCCTTCATTTAAAAAATCAGGTAATAGCACTGTTGTTGCGCCAGATGAGGTCAATAAAAGCGATTCGTTAAGGTAGCAAATGAGTGGGTCAGTGCCAGAACTTTTTCCATGAAAAAAACTTTCCATTTGCGCAAAAATACGCTTCAATTGTTCCATTTCGTTCCATTTTCCTTGCAATTTTCCGATGCCATATTGGTCATAAATAGCTGCGCATAACATACCAGAACTCCCTGCGCCATAACCTGTTTTTACCTCAGATTTGAAAATTAACCCTTGCTTTAAATCCTTCATAAAACGCTCAGTATCAATTCGGTATAAGGTTTCGCTCTTTTTTTGTTCTTCATTCAAAAAAATCGCAAATTTCATCATACCGAATTGCAAACTGCGGTCTTCGCTGTACGCCCATTCTGCTTTAAACAAAGGCAAAGGCATAGCCAAGGCTTGCGAACCAAGATTCACGGTGTGTTCTCCAAAAAGGAGCAATTTTGAAGGATAATTTTTTTTAGCAACAGCCTCCACCATCATAAAAAAATGTTGAACCAGAAATAAAAATTTCTTCGTTTTCTATATTTCCCAACGCCGCCGCTGTTTTGTCGCAGACCGCCAAAGGTTGATTTTGAATCAATGTATGCCCTTTTTTATCGTCAAAAAATTCCTCATTGCCATAATAAATAGCCGTTTTTCCTGTGAAAACACAAGCCCCATCGTCAGGCATCGGGTCTTTGATGGCGCAAACTTCTACACTTTCGATAAAAATAAGCTCATTGGTTTGGTAATGATTCGGAGAAAGTACCCTGTATGGGCGTTTCGCACGAATCTCTACTGTTCCAAAACCAACTTCCGTAATCATGTCAATATATTCTTGCAAAGGCAACGAACCCGTCAAACACAAAGCACGCAAACGGTCATCGTTGCGCAACTCGTCGCTCATGGGTTGCTCGCAAGTTGGGTCGCTCATAATCAAACGCCCGTGAGGTTTCAAAACACGGTACATTTCCGCCAACGCCTTTTTTAAATCATTTTTTGTAAAAATATTAAACAAACAATTTTGCGCAGCAACATCAATACTGTTGTCTTCGATAGGCAATTCAAGTGCGTTTCCGTAGCGAATATCCACAAAAGAACGGTCAAACCAAGCGTTTTCTTCTTCTGCAACAAGCATATTTTCTTTGCAAACGTCAATCATTTCCTCGACGACATCTAAGCCGATGATTTTACCAGCTTTTCGGCTAAAATAACTGAATTGCAACAATTCCATACCGCCGCCGATACCAACGTAAAGTACTGTTGGCGTATTGACCAAATCTCGTGGATTTACAGTGCTTCCGCAACCATAATTCATCGCTAACATTTTTTTAGGAACGCTCAATTCTGGCAATTGCCAAACGGGCGTTGTAGTACAGCACAATCCTACCTGAGGATTTTCAGCTGCTTCTTTGTACACATCGTAAGTGGTATCTAAATAATTCGACATTTTTTTACTATAAATTTTTTAAGTGTTTAGTACTGTAAGTGGAAACTCCAGTTTACATCAAAACTATCGTGAATTTAAAAATCAATAAGTCCTTTCCTTTGGAAAGGATTTAGGATAGGTCTGTTCTAAGTTTATTTAAATATTTTAAAAAGCCAAAAGTAAGCATTTTCTCGGTTTTCGTTTTTATTTTTTAGGTAAATTTCAAAATAGGTAATTTGTACGACATTTTTTAAAGCCATAAGGCATAATATTTTATTTTATTGTTATATTTGCAAAAAAAATGGTTCTTTTAAAATTTTTGTGGAACTGTAGGGGCGACTTTAGTCCAATGTCATTTCTCTAAGAGGAATCATATAAACATCAGTATCTGCTCAAAAATGGTTTAATACGCCAGAATATTAGGATATACTG
>JAYWHK010000082.1:0-12044 GCA_043777755.1 Saprospiraceae bacterium | reverse complement strand
TTTTTAAAGGCTTTATTTTTTTAAAATATTTTATAATCAATTGATTTTTAGATAATTATGAAAAAATGGCTATAAAACTCTTAGCTTAATGACATTGGGATTTAGGGAGGCTTTTTCTATTTTGCCATTGGTTCAGAAACAATTAAAGTGGCACTTTGTGTTTCGATTTCGATTTTAGTACAACCCATTACGAACAGACATTGCATGAAAAAGGCAGCACTAAAAGTACCTCTACTAATCTTACTATCCACGCTTGATTTTGTTTCTTCAATGCCATTTTCATTCAATAAAACAACCAAATCTTCGGTAGAAACGCCCCGTTTTACCAATTCTGACTTTAATATTCGTTTTACTTTATTGTTCCAATTCTGCATTTTTTAATATTTATTTGCAAATATGAGAATTAATATCGAAATATAAGATTTTTTTACAAAAAATATTTTTTTACAAAAAAAAATTGCCTTTCTCTCCGCCTTATAATTGCTATTCAAACACAACTTTTTATTTAAAAAACCGTTTAAAAAAGCCATGATTTCTTGCGCTAAAACAATCTAACATTTTAACGCTATAACGTCAAAAAAAATTTATGACAGGACTTTCTTTTCAATATCCCGCTTGGTTTGCGATTTTTTGTGTGGCTTTGGGTGCAGCTTACGCTTTAGGCTTGTATTATAAGAGCAAAGTGTTCATGGAACAAGCAAATCGCTTAAATTGGACACTTGGTATTTTACGTTTTTTGGCTGTAACATTGCTGAGTTTGTTACTCTTATCGCCTGTCTTAAAATCGTTGGTTACAGAAACTAAAAACCCCGTAGTCATCTTGGCGCAAGACGCTTCTGAATCTGTTTCGGCAGGTATGGGAAGTGAAGGATTAGAGCGTTACAAACAAAGCTACGACAAACTAAAAACTTCATTATCAGACAATTACGATGTAAAAGAATATAATTTTGGTGAAAATGTTAGAGAGGGAAACGACTTTCAATTTAAGGATAAATTAAGCAACCTTTCGAGTATGATGAAGTCTATTTATGACCTTTATAGCAACCAAAATCTTGGTGCTGTGGTCTTGGCTTCTGACGGTATTTACAACGAAGGAAGCAGTCCTGTTTATGCCGCTACAAAGATTTCAGCACCGATTTACACCATTGCTTTGGGCGATACGACGAAGAAAAAAGACCTTAGTATCAAGCGTGTTTTTAACAATAAAATCGCTTATTTAGGCGACAAATTCACCCTGCAAGCGGACATTGCAGCCATTAACTGCGCTGGCTCGGCAACAAATTTGAGCATTTACAAAGAAGAAGCTGGCAATTGGAAAAAACTCCAAAACAACGTTTTGAGTATTTCAAAAGCTGATTTTTTCCAAACACAAACGTTCACCTTAGATGCGGACAAGCCTGGTGTTCAGCATTTTAGATTGGTAGCGAGCGAAATCGCTGGCGAAACGGTCAAAGAAAACAATGCAAAAGACATTTATATAGATGTGTTAGATGCCCGTCAAAAAATATTGATAATTGCCAATTCGCCACATCCCGATATTTCTGCCATCAAACAAGCGATTGAAAGCAATAAAAATTATACCGTTTCGGTCGTAAATCCGACAGAAGCAAATGCTGCTTTGAACGCAAAAAATGCTGTTGATTTTGTCATTATGCACCAATTGCCAAGCAAAACAAATGATGCTTCAGGTATTTTGCGTTTGATGAATGACAAAAAAATTCCCCGTTGGTTCATTGCTGGACAACAATCAAACTTTGCGCTTCTGAACGCTGCACAGTCTTTGGTGAGCGTGACGGGTGCGGGCAGTGACAACACAAATGATGTTCAGGCAAAAATAAATCCTTCCTTTACAACATTTACAATTGATGAAAAAATAAGTAAAGATTTGCCGAATTTTGCACCTGTAATTTCGCCTTTTGCGACAGATTACAAAGAAGGAGCAAATGCGCAAGTCTTTCTGTATCAACGCATTGGGAAAGTAGAAACAAAATTTCCGCTTTTGGCAATCGGTGAAGAAAATGGAATCCGCACTGGAATTTTTACTGCGGAAGGTTTGTGGAAATGGCGTTTATTTGATTTTTTACAACATCAAAATCATGCAATTTTTGAAGAAGTCATTGGCAAAACTGTTCAATTTTTGAGCATCAAAGAAGACAAAAGAAAGTTTCGTGTGACAATGCCAAAAAATCTTTTCAACGAGAATGAACAATTGGTTTTTGATGCAGAATTATACAACGACAATTACGAACTCGTCAATGAACCCGATGCAAATCTGACAATTACCAACAGCGAAAACAAAGAATTTAATTATACTTTCAATAAAAGAGGTCGCACTTACTCGCTCAATGCTGGTCAGTTGCCAGCTGGAACGTATTTTTTCAAGGGAAAAACCAATTACAACAATGTTGAACAGACCTTTAATGGACAGTTTAGCATACAGCCTTTGCAATTAGAAGCATACGAAACCACTGCCGACCATGCCATTTTGAACCAATTGAGCAATCAACACGGTGGAAAAACTTTTTTTCCTTCACAGTTAGACCAATTGTCAGAAGCACTCAAAAACAACAAAGAGGTAAAATCCGTCATTTACCAGACGAACAAAACCCGTTCTGTCATTAACCTAAAATGGATTTTCTTCGTACTTTTGGGCTTATTGTCTTTGGAATGGTTTGCAAGAAGGTATTTTGGAGCGTATTGATTTTTTGAAAAATAAAAAAGCCTGACAATCACTTGATTGTCAGGCTTTTTTATTTAAGTAAAAATTCCTTTATCTTACCACAAAATTCACAAACTGATGTTCCATATTTTGTCCTTTTAAAAGCAAATGATACATACCAGTTTGTAGATTTTCAACAGCAATCGTCGTTTGATTGTTGCCTTGGTAGGCACTTACGCTTTGCTGCTGAATGATTTGTCCTAAATTATTATAAATAACGTATTCAAAATCTTGCGCAGCATTGGCATAAAATTTCAACTCAAATTCCTTTTGCGTTACAGGATTTGGAACGATGCTAAGTGCCGTTTGTTCTTCGATATTTACGACAACAGTTCCGACCAACAGTTTTCGACCATCATGGTCGGTTTGCTCCAAACGATAATAATTATTGCCTAAAAAAGGGCGATTATCGTCCATTGTATAATCTTTTCTCTCCGTAGAATTACCTGCACCATTGATATTTTTCAAAAATTCAAAATTCAAACCATCAGGAGAACGAGAAACAGTAAAGGACTGATTGTTGCTTTCCGAAGCTGTACTCCAATCCAATTGTACTTTATTTTTCACTTGTTTTCCTTGAAAATCAAGCAATTGTATAGGCAATGCTGCTGCACAAACAAATGCCGCAGGCGTTCCAAAAGCACAAGGTGTCAATGTTGCATCAGGAAAAGCAAGGTTGTAAGTGTAGTTCACTGTAATAGAACCACTTACTGTAGCGTTTAACACACCTTGACCGCCATTTTCAAACATCATCAAACAAAGTCCTCCCGAGCCAGGATCTGTTCCCGCTGGAAAATTCGCTTGAGAATAAGTATATGTACCATTACCAGCAAAACCGTTGTTGCCACCTGTGAAAGAACCTCCAAAACATCCACCTGCACGATAAAATATAGATAAATTATTTGCAGCACCTGTATATCCAGAAACAGTAATAGAAATACTAAAAGTCGGACTGGTTGCAGGTGTTCCTGTTCTACACGAAACACTACTAATAGAAACAAACTTAGCTGCATTTGAACCAGAAGTACCAGAGCCGATAGCCATTGGCACAGTACAACTTGGCGTTGTCGTTCCTCCTTTTGACACAAAAGGCGTAGCGTAATAAGTTTGACCAATGGTTAATCCCGAACAATTTATACTCAAAGGAACACCTGTTTTTGGAGAACCAACAGTAGAAGCAAAAAGATTGTTTGGAGCTGCGCCTGCGATTGTTCCGCCAATTGTTGCTGCCGAAACTGCTGTATTCAAAGCCGCTTGGTTGGCAAAATCACCAGCGGTAACAGGTGCTGCTTTTATCCACCAACCGACCAACTCTCCAGAACTTGCCAATCCTGCTGAACTTGTGTTAAGATTCAAAGTAGAAGAACCCGTTAAACTTGAAGAAGCTGGCGTTCCCGTTCCAGGTTTTGGATTTACTTTTACATATACTTCTATTCTACAGGCAGTATTGTAAGCATTGATTTCTTGGGCATAAAAACGATATGTACCAGGTGTATTGACAGGAACTTGTGCGGCACTTGGCGTAAAACTTCCTGCATTTGTCAAAAATGCAGCACCACCAGTTGCTGCAGAAAACCAATCGTAACAATTGGCATTGAGCGTTGTAAAGGTTGGAATCGTACCGCCAACACAAATTTCTTGATAAGGAGAATTGGCTGCATTGATGGTAGTACTTCCAAAATGTCGGCTAATGTCTGTATCGCAAAGGTAGGAACGACCGCCATTAGCTGTTTGAAAAAGACAATCCACCATTTTTGTTTTTTGGCAAGTAGAATAATTCAAACGACAACCAATATTATTGTTATAAGACATGATGTTGTTCTCTGTATTTGCTGTCGTGGAATAAGGTGTTCCACAAGGCGAAATACAGCTGATACCAGTAATATCACAACCAGATTTTGTTATACAAGCGTCACTATAGTTTGGGTCTGCATTAGTATCTGCAATGAAATCACCTGCGGTACAAGCGTTAGTACCATCAGGACATTCATTTGTAGGCATTACAGGCGATGCACCAACTTCGTAAGGATTGTGTGTATGGTACAAACCAAAAGAGTGTCCCATCTCATGTATCAATACGACTGCCCATGCAGGGTCAGTACAAACATTGACTACATTTTGAAAACAAACACCGTCCATCATCACTGCGGAATACTTTACCTCTGTACTACTCGTTGGCAAATAAGCATAACCATTACAGCCAGCATTGCCCAATTCTTTTGGCACATAAATATTGATAACATTGTTTTTGTAATAGGCGGTATTGTTTCTGACTGCGGAATCATCTCCATCACCTGCAGCCGTATCGAATGAGTTGTAGTCAGTACTCAAAATACTTCCTGGTGAATCAGCAACCTGATAAAAGGCAATCGGAATACCTTGACAAGCATAATAATTATTGACATAAGCCAAATGTTGCGCTGCTATTGCTGGTGTTACGAGCTGATTTGTATTGTTATCATCAGCAAAAAGCCAAAATTTTACAGGAACTTTGTAGGTTGCGCTACCATTGCAATTGCTTGGTATATGGGTATTGTTACAGCCATGTGCGCAACTGCTACCGTAACCTTCATCTATCCAAAGTCCAAGACGATCTCCGCTTTCTTTAAGCTCTTTGAGTTGGCGTTGAAAAGCATCTGGTGTGTTGCAGCCCAATCGTTCTTGAGCGAGTAGTGAATTGGTGAAAAAAAATAGGCAGAGTAATGCCAAGTATAGGTAAAAAGATTTGCGTAGTTTCATTTTTATTTAAGGGTAATTTTTAACTTAATAAGTAAATAATTGTGACAGTACAAATATAAAATTAAATTTATATACGTATAATATCATTTACATTTTTTTATAAAATGTCATTGCATTTTTTATAAAAAAAGTTATTGTAAATAATTTGCACATTTGAAGGTAGCACGAACTAAAGTTCGTGTTACCTTAAGCCATATAAAAAAACAAAGGTAATAAATACTGGACATATATTTTTTTAAATATCTTTACAAAGAATAAAATATACAGTAAAAAGTTGTACTTTTGCAGCGTTTTTTATAAATAGTTGATTTTGCATTAAAAATAAAAGTAAGGCAATCAACTTAAATTAATTTTAAAAGAAAATGTTAGCAGTAAATAACCTATCCTTACGTTTTGGCAAACGTATTTTATTTGAAGATGTCAATCTGAAATTTTCCGAAGGCAACTGTTATGGTATCATTGGAGCTAATGGTGCTGGAAAATCTACTTTTTTGAAGATTTTGAGTGGCGAAATTGACCCAACTACAGGTTCGGTGGATATTGGAAAAGACCAACGTATGTCTGTTTTGAAACAAAATCACTACGCTTATGACGAATTTACCGTCTTGGACTGCGTTTTGATGGGTCACGACAAACTATACGCCATTATCAAAGAAAAAGAAGTCCTTTATGCAAAAGAAGATTTCAATGATGCTGATGGTGAGAAATTAGGCGTTTTGGAAGGTGAATTTGCCGAAATGAATGGTTGGGAAGCAGAAAGCGATGCCGCTACACTTCTTTCTAACTTAGGTATTGTAGAGGCTAACCACTACAAACAACTGAAAGAATTGGACGGAAATCAGAAAGTCCGTGTTTTGATTGCACAGGCTTTGTTTAATAATCCAGATATTTTGTTGCTCGATGAGCCTACGAATGACTTGGACGTAGAAACGATTGGCTGGTTGGAAGACTTTTTGGCTGGCTACGAAAAAGTGGTTTTGGTTGTATCACACGACCGTCACTTTTTGGATGCAGTTTGTACACATACGGTGGATATTGATTTTAGTAAAATCCGTATTTTCACAGGAAACTATTCATTCTGGTATGAAAGTTCTCAGTTGATGGCTCGTCAGATGTCTGATCAACGCAAGAAATCAGAAGAGCGTGTAAAAGAATTGCAAGAATTTATCCGTCGTTTCTCGGCGAATGTATCAAAATCTCGTCAGGCAACTTCTCGTAAAAAAGCCTTGGATAAGATTGATTTGAGCGAAATTCGCCCATCAAGTCGTAAGTATCCAGGTATTATTTTCAACCAAATGGGTCGTGAAGTTGGTGACCAAATTTTGGAAGTTAGCGGATTGAGCTGTTCTTTGAATGGTGAAGTTTTATTTAATGATGTTCACTTTACCGTCAATCGTGGTGAAAAAGTAGCCATTATTTCACGAAATTCTTTGGCAACAACATATTTTTACCAGATTTTGAATAACCAACTCGCTGATTTTAAAGGTGAATTCCGTTTTGGTCAAACGATTACGACCGCTTATATTCCAAACGATAATGCAGAATATTTCAAAAGCAATTTGAACTTAATAGAATGGTTGCGCCAATATTCTACGGACAAAGACGAAACCTATGTTCGTGGATTCTTAGGACGTATGTTATTTTCTGGTGAAGAATCATTAAAAGAATGTAATGTACTTTCTGGTGGTGAAAAAATGCGTTGTATGTTTAGCCGTTTGATGCTACAGCAAGCCAATGTTTTGATGTTGGACGAACCTACGAATCACCTTGACCTCGAAAGTATCACGGCACTCAACAATGGTATGAAAGATTTCCGTTCTGTGATGTTGTTCACTTCTCGTGACCACGAAATGACGCAAACCGTAGCAAATCGTATCATTGAAATCACGCCAAAAGGAATCATTGACCGTCCTATGAGCTACGATGAGTTCATCGAAGATGCAAGAGTAAAAGAATTAAGAGCAGAGTATTATGCTTAATCTTGATGTTTAGATAGTATAAAAAAAGGTCAGCGTTTGAAAATGCTGACCTTTTTTTGTGAGAATTGAAACTGATTTTATTCAAAAAAAGAACAGACGCTTTATAATTTTTTTCTCTTTAACAATTGCAAACAATACAAACAACTTTTAAGCTAAATGTCATAAGGATAATGTATTTCTGTTAAAAAAAGTCCTTGCGGCTCTGCGCTGTTGGCTTTTTTCAATAATATTTGATTGTCCAAAGCGAATTTGACATCTTCGATAGTCAATTTTCCTGCACCGACATTCAAACACATTCCGACAATGAGGCGAACCATTCCTCTCAAAAAGCGATTTGCCGATATATGGTAAATCGCTTTTTTGTTTGCAGCGTCCCATTCCCATTCAGAACGGTAAAGTTCGCAACGTTGGGTTTTGGCATCGTGATTGCTTTTGCAAAATGGCGCAAACTCTTGATAATCAAGCAATAAGCGTGCGGCTTCTTGCATTTTCTCTATATTTAAATCCTCAAAATTATAAATGAAAGTAGCTGTTTCTATGCTGAAAGGATTTTTTTTACCATCAATATGGTACTGATAGGCACGGCGGAAAGCATCAAAACGAGCGTGCGCTTCATTTTCAACTTTAACGATGCGATGAATCGCAATGTCTTTTGGTAAAATTTTATTCAAGCGATAAAAAAAATGCGTAGGAAAAGCTTCTTCTTTCCAATCAAAATGTGCAAAATACTGTGAAGCATGAACACCCGTATCTGTTCTTCCGCAACCAACAATCTCAATTTTTTCTCTTAAAATGGTAAAAAGTGCCGTTTCGATGCTTTCTTGCACCGATGGCGAACCAGGCTGTACTTGCCAGCCACAATAATTTTTCCCATGATAAGATAGTTCTATAAAAAAACGTGTCATAAATTTTTTAATAAAAAAAGAAGTCGGTGTTATAAACCTCGACTTCTTTTTTAATAATTGCTATATGAAAAATAGTGATTAAATCACAAAAATAGATTTTTTTTTAACAGAACAGAATTAATTTAAAATAATTTTTCTGAAACTACCAAATCTTTACTCTATCTTCTTTTTTACGGAAAAGTTTTGCATTGTCTTGGATTTTGAAAGCATCAAAAAACATATCGTGGTGCGTCAAAGGCGCAAAACCACGGAGGTTCGCAGGAGCGTGCGGATCAGTAGCAATAAAACGTTTTGCCATCTGAGGTGTGATGTTGTTTTTCCAACAGTTCGCCCAAGAAATGAAAAAACGCTCATCGGCAGTCATACCACCAATTGTTGCATTTTCTTTGCCTTGTGCGGTACGTTTGAAAGCATCATAAGCAATCGCAACGCCACCCAAATCAGCCAAATTTTCGCCCAAAGTCAATTTTCCATTGACCGCTACACTATCCAAAATTTTATAATTATTGAATTGTTCCTCAATAATATGTGCTTTTTTCTCAAATTTTTCAGCATCTTCTTTTGTCCACCATTCTTTCAAATCACCGTTGGCATCGTACTGACGACCTTCATCGTCAAACCCATGGGTCATTTCGTGACCAATTACGGCAGCAATTGCGCCATAATTCACCGCATCATCTGCTTTGTAGTCAAAAAATGGCGGTTGTAAAATCCCTGCTGGAAACACGA
This sequence comes from Saprospiraceae bacterium, assembly GCA_043777755.1. Taxonomy (GTDB): domain Bacteria; phylum Bacteroidota; class Bacteroidia; order Chitinophagales; family Saprospiraceae; genus CANHEE01. The sequence continues at coordinate 2,973 of JAYWHK010000082.1, read as the reverse complement.
TTTCGTTGTTAGAAGGATTGTAGTAAGCGTTCACCGTTTGTGGTGACATGAACCACTGCGTTCTGTCCACGGGTTTTCCAAGTTTGCTTACCATATCAGAAACTGCAAATTTATTCGCATTGATAACGTTCAGAACGTAGGCTTGTTTTTTGATGTCCATGGCTTTGAAATCCTTCCACTTGTCAGGATAACCAATTTTCACCATGAATTTGCTGAGTTTGTTCAAAGCCGCTTTTTTGGTTTCGGGTGTCATCCAATCCAAGTTTTGGATACGCTCACCGAACACCGTTTGCATATTTTTTACCAAATCCAACATATACTTTTTAGCTTCTGGACGGAATGCTTTTTCAACATAAATTTGACCTACCAGTTCACCCAAATTAGCATCAACATTCAACATTACACGCTCTGCACGAGGCTTACGGGCTTTTGTTCCAGAAAGTGTTTTTCCTCTAAAACTAAATACTTCTTCCGAAATAGCATCACTCAAATTGTCCGAAACATCGTTCATCAAACGCCAAGTCAAATAATTTTTCCAATCTGCAATTGATTCAGAATCAAGCATTTGGTCTATTTTTTTGAAAAAATCAGGTGTGCGAACAATAACACTATCTACTTTTGGCATTTTCAAAAATGCGGCTTGTGCTTTCCAATCTATGTTTTTGGTCATAGCCGAAAAACCAGCTTGCGTGTATTTGTTATACGTTTTGTACGGGTCACGCTGCGTTACACGATCCATGCTTCCTTCTGCCAATTTTGTTTCCATTTGAAGGACAACATTCGCCGCTTTGTCTGCAGCATCTTGCTTCAATCCTTTCAACACAAACATTTTACTGACATGAATAAAAAACGCATCACGGATTTTTTTCTTGTCCGCATCGTCTTTCAAATAATAATCACGGTCAGGCAAACTTAAACCACCTTGAGTATAATAAGGCACAAGCACCGACGAGTATTTTTGGTCTTGGTCAATGTAAAAAGAATAAACCAAATTACCACCGAAAGTCTGGAATTGCCCCAAAAGATTCATTACGTCTTTTTTATTTTTCAAAGCACTAATCTGAGTAAAATAAGGAGCTAAAGGTGCGAATCCAGCTTTATTCAAAGCCACGGAATCCATACCGCTTTTGTAAAAATCACCAATTTTTTGTTTTGCTGTCCCTTGTGTAAAAGTACTTTTGGAACAATCCAACATGATTTGGTTCAAGATTTTTTTATTGCTTTCAAAAACCTCATTGAAACTTCCCCAACGAGATTCTGATGCTGGAATTGGATTGTTTTTACGCCAATTCCCTACAGCATATTCATAAAAATCTTCACCAGGACTGACCGAAGTATTCATGTAGTCCTTATGGATAGCATCGTGTTGTGCGCTTGCAAAGAAACTGCACATTACACTAAAAAGCATTACGCTAATTTTTTTCATTGAAAATAAAATTTAATTTATTAAAAAATATTCACAAACATATAGATAATTTTTATTTTAACTATAAAAAACAATAAATTCTTATATGAACGAGCATTTTTTTAGGATAAATGGTTCTTTTAAGATTTTTTTTTGAAAGCCCGAATGGGCTTAAACTTGAATCAACACAGTTCATTCAAGTTTAACGCTTTCAGCGTTATGCGATGTACTCCACAAAAATTTTAAAAGAACCAGATAAATTACTTTTTCGCTTTCCGTAATGCTTCCTGAGCGGCGGCTTTTAGCATAGTGGTTGTGATAGAATTTTCTACTTTTTTTAAGACATTTCCATCGGCATCTAAAAAAAGCAAAGTTGGTAAGACATCAATAGAGTAGAGCAATTTGACGGTTTCGCCATTGTTCTTTTCGATGTTCAGTTTGTAGCTGATAAAGTTATCGTTAAAGAATTTCGCTGCAATTTTATCTGTGAACACTTCTTTGTCCATCAGTTTGCAAGGCGCACACCAAGTGGCATAAGCATCAACAAAAACAAGTTTTTTTTGTGCTTTGGCTTGGTCAAAAATCTGACTCAGGGTCAAATTTTTGTTCTCTTTAAAATCCCATGCGCTCACCGTTTCAGTTTCAATAACTTTCGGTTTGCTTGGTTTTGGCGTTGTAGTGGTGACTTTTTTAGTGCTACATGACACCAAAAGAATCAAGAGGAGTAGATATAGATTAGTTTTCATAATTGGAAGAACGCACTTTTTTTTTAATAGTTGTATCTTTGGGAGAGATTTCGACGATTGTAGGGGCGATTTTCCCGAAGGGACTCCTTTGGTAGTAGTCGCACAAAAAATTAAACCTTGAAAATCAGCTGTTTAGCGACTAAACTTCTACCAAATATGGCTAATGATTTCTTTAAAATCTGTCTTGATTCGTTTGTTTACTGGCTCAGTATTTGGGATGGATTCATTATGGAATTATCTCTTTATATATTCAAATTTTGTAAATACCTTTGTCTTAGCTTCTGTATTTTCCGATGTAATTAATTCTATCAAATCTTCGCTATTGTAGTTATAAGTTGTTAGGTCATAACTCATACCGTCTCCATATATTGTGCGCCCCAAATGTTGGACAAAAGTTTAGAAAAAATAAGTTTGTTTAGCTTTTAGCCCCATAATACTAAATGGATCTCTACGTTTAGGCTAAGGTAACAAAAATAATTGACTTGGGGTACGGTCATTAAGGCTTTGATGTCTTCGTTTGTAATTGTAATTTGTATAGAACTGTGACAATCCTTTGTGAAGCTCTAAGCCATTTTCAGGTGCAAAAATGTACACATATTCTTGTAACTGTGAATACGACGATCCCTTTTCATCTTTAACAATAGTTTAACTAACCTATAATAACCTGTTTTTTTACACTTTATTTTTAGTCATTTTACTGTCCAGTTTTTGGGGCGCATTATAGTAAATACTGAACCACAAAAACAAACCAATTCCACTGATTCCCAATAGCGTCATTAACCAATTAAAAGAAAAAAAACTTTCTTTTTCACTTGTTTTGAT
>JAYWHK010000081.1:0-12045 GCA_043777755.1 Saprospiraceae bacterium | reverse complement strand
AATTTTTTATTTTTATAAAAATTATAAAAAAATTATAAAATTTTAGTGTCAAAAAAAATTATGCCTAAAATTTCAAAAACTGGAACATCGAGTTTATTTTAAGTTTTAGGGTAAAATCAAATAAATTGACCCAACGAGGATTTCCTGTCGGAGCTTGTGCATCTGATATGGATGACGAAGTTTTTGCTTTTACTTAAAATAACAAATAATATAATAAATCAATTTTAACCAAAACTTATAATTTTTAAAACTTACGCAATTCAATGAAAAAAAATTTATTAACAATTTTTGCATTATTGATTTTAGGGATATTTTCTAATATTTCCGCTCAAAATGTAATCAAGCAATGTACTCCTGGTGCATTCTACTACTCTTGTGGTGCTGCTGCGGCGCATCAGTCAGAGCAAGGACCGTGGTTAGATCTCGTTATCAATGGTAATCAAAACAGTTGGTATCAAGGTTATGGTATAGAATCGGCTTCTTGGAAAGAATTTGATAACGGTACAGCACAACTTACAGCTCGTTTGTACCAGGTTATTAACAAGACAAATGTCAAATTTGATATGCACTTGACATTTTCCAACAAAGGTGCAAGCACTCCGCATGGCGGTGGCGATGGTTGGCATTGTCTTCCAAGTAACACCAGCGATTGGTATTACTATCGTGCGGCAACGGGTTCAGTTACTGGTGTAGCTGGTACGCACGTACAAGGTGTGACTTTTACTGCTTCATTAGTTGGAGGTTCGGCCCTTCAAATTGGAACAGGAGGAAGTATTAATTCAACAACCAAATATGGTATGTCAGCTTGGTTAAACCTAACACAAACAGGTGGCTGGAATACTTGTTGGAAAAAAGGCGGTTCTGATATTTATTTTGATTTGAAGAATTGCACAACTGTACAACCTCCAACGGTTACATGTAGTGGTAATTTAATACAAAACTCAGGGTTTGAATCAGATTTAGCTTCTTGGAATAACTGGGGTAATACAGTAGTATCTACTTCTTCCAATAGCGGTTCTAAAGCTGCTTCTGTTTGTGGAATACAAGGAGGTGCAGGAAATTCCATTGCAGGTGTAGTAGGAGCTACCTATACTTTGACAGCTTATGCAAAAGTAGCCAACTATCCGAGTTGGGCAGGTGTTGGTATTGCTTTTTATGATGCGAATTGGAATAAAATTACGGAGGCTTCAACGTCTGTAACTGCTTCAACTTATACTAAATACACAGCTACGAAAGTTGCTCCATCAGGCACTGTATATGTTCAGGCTTATTTGTGGAAAGGAGCAAATGGTTGTTTATATACTGATGATTTTTGTTTGACTAAAACAGATCCAGCAGTAGTTACTACTAAAACACTAACGATTAAGAACACAGGAAGTTGTCCTGTTGAAATCTATCACTGGCTAACAACAGGTGATGTTTACAAGACAACTATCCAAGCGGGTGGTTCTTGGACTACTGCGACACAAGAAGGTCAAATGTGGCGTGCAATCAATACTACTCCTGTATGGACTGCATTGAAGTATGATCAACATTATACAGTAAATGCAAATGCAACTCAAACATGGACACTGACACCAACCTATTGTGTTGCGTCTTGTAACAACTTGACTTCTGGTGGATCAATTGGTTCAGACCAAAATGGTTGCGCACCGTACAATTCCGTAGCTATCAATAGCATAACCTTGCCTTCTGGTGGCGATGCAACGAAAGGGATAGAGTATGTCTGGTTGAAAACAACAGATCCTAATGGATTAACAAACTTACCTACTTGCGATGCGAATGGAGTTGTTAATTTAAAAAGCTGGCAACAAATAGCAGGGGCAACCGCTTCAAGCTATAGCCCAGGTACTGTAAGCCAAACGACTTGGTATTTGCGTTGCGCCCGTCGTGCTGGTTGTGTTTGTTATTATGGAGAAAGTAATATTGTAAAAATAAATATTACGGGCAATTGTCCAGCACCATGTAATAACTTGACATCTGGTGGATCAATTGGTTCAGACCAAAATGGTTGTGCGCCGTATAATTCAGTAGCTATCAATAACATAACCTTGCCTTCTGGTGGAGATGTAACGAAAGGGATAGAGTATGTCTGGTTGAAAACAACAGATCCTAATGGATTAACAAATTTACCTACTTGCGATGCGAATGGAGTTGTTAATTTAAAAAGTTGGCAACAAATAGCAGGGGCAACTACATCAAGTTATAGTCCAGGCACTGTAAGTCAAACGACTTGGTATTTGCGTTGCGCCCGTCGTGCTGGTTGTGCTTGTTATTATGGGGAAAGTAATATTGTAAAAATAAATATTACGGGCAATTGTATTACCCCAGGTACAACGCCACCTCCGCCAACAACTTGTACTTCTTATACAATAGCAAATGCTAATGGTTGTACCCCTGGTACTTATGCTCTTTATTTAAATGGAAAACATTATACCGTACAAAGTGGAACATTTACAGACAATGCTAATGGATCTGCTACCTTATCTGCTACTTATGTACAAGTTGGTAATACAAGCGACATAGTAAAAACTAATATAACACTTACTGGACGTACAACTACCGCAGGAGTTAATAGTCCTAAATATGAATTGTGTATTAATTCTGGTGGTAGTTCATGGTATTATTTTAGTGCTTTTTCTGGTACTATAACACAAAATGGAGTAATAACAAACATTAGTAATATCGGACCCGCTTTTCAAGTAGGAAATGGAGGGAATTTAAACAATACAACTTTTGGAGCTTCTGCATGGTTTAAGAACACTGGAACGGGTCAAAATATAGGAGATTTTAATTTCTCACTTACTAATCCAACAAGTGTACAAGCAACTATTACAGGAAATCTAAGTATATGTGCAGGACAAACAACAACTTTGACAGCGCAAGGAACAGGCACTTATCTATGGAGTAATGGTTCAACAGCACAAACAATCAATGTAGGAGCAGGAACTTATACTGTAACTGTATCTAACGGATACTGTACGGCAACAGCGAGTACAACAGTAACAGCTGCTTTCAATCCAGCTGCTACAATTACAGGAAATTTACAAGTATGTACGGGGCAAACAACGACCTTGACAGCGCAGGGCGGTACTACTTATAAATGGAGCAATGGTGCTACTACTCAAAGTATCACAATTGGAGTAGGTTCATATAGTGTAGAAGTTACCAATGCCGCAGGTTGTAAAGCAACAGCGAGTGCAACAGTAACAACAGTTGCTAATCCAATAGCAACTATTACAGGAAATCTAAGTATATGTGCAGGACAAACAACAACTTTGACAGCGCAAGGAACAGGCACTTACCTATGGAGTAATGGTTCAACAGCACAATCAATTACAGTTGGTGCAGGAACATACAGCGTAGAAATTACAAGCGGAGCAGGTTGTAAAGCAACAGCGAGCGCAACAGTAACAACAGTTGCTAATCCAATAGCATCAATTACAGGTAACTTGCAAGTATGTACAGGACAAACGACAACTTTGACAGCGAATGGAACAGGCACTTACCTATGGAGCAATGGTTCAACAGCACAATCAATTACAGTTGGTGCAGGAACATACAGCGTAGAAATTACAAGCGGAGCAGGTTGTAAAGCAACAGCAAGCGCAACAGTAACAAAAATAGCAGCTCCAATAGCAACTATAACAGGGGTTCTACAAGTATGTAATGGCTCAACTACAACCTTAACTGCCCAAGATACTGGTACATATTTATGGAGTAACGGTTCAACGGCACAATCAATCACAGTTGGTGCAGGAATATATGGCTTAGAAGTAACGAATACTGCGGGTTGTAAATCAACAGCAAGTGTAGTAGTAACAACAGTTGCTAATCCAATAGCATCAATTACAGGTAACTTACAAGTATGTACAGGACAAACGACAACTTTGACAGCGCAAGGAACAGGTACTTACTTATGGAGTAATGGTTCAACAGCGCAAACAATCAATGTAGGCGCAGGAACATACAGCGTAGAAATTACAAGTGGAGCAGGTTGTAAGGCAACAGCGAGTGCAACGGTAACAACAACTGCTAATCCAACAGCTACAATCACAGGAGGAAATACAACTGTTTGTAATGGAGGAACAACGACTTTAACAGCACAAGGAGGAGTAACTTATCTATGGAGTAATGGTTCAATAGCACAAACAATCAATATTGGCGCAGGAACATATACAGTAACTGTTTCTAATGGATCAGGTTGTAGTGCAACAGCTTCTACTACAATCAACAACAATAGTTTTTCTACATCAATCACGGGTAACTTACAAGTATGTGTAGGTCAAACAACGACTTTAACAGCACAAGGAGGAGGAATTTATTTATGGAGCAATGGTTCAACAGCGCAATCAATTGCAGTTGGTGCAGGTACTTATAGTGTAGAAGTAACAAATGCACAAGGTTGTAAAGCAACAGCAAGTACAACTGTAAATCAAACAGCCAATCCAACTGTTACAATTAATGGTAACTTAAAAGTTTGTAATGGAGCTACGACAACTTTGACAGCAAGTGGCTCAGGCTCATTTACTTGGAGCAACGGCGCAACAGGTCAAAGTATTACTGTTGGAGCAGGTACATATACAGTAACTGTTTCTAATGGAGTAGGTTGTAGCGCAACGGCTTCCGCAACAGTTACTAACAGTAATGTTACAGCAACCATTACTGGCGAACCAACTGTTTGTCCAGGTAGCACTACGACTTTAACGGCTAATGGTGGAAATTCTTACCTATGGAGCAATGGTGCAACTTCTCAGAACATCAACGTAGGCGCAGGAACATACAGTGTGACTGTTACTAACGTTCAAGGCTGTACTGCTACAAACTCTATTACAGTAACAAATAAAAATTGTAACTCATCAAGTGTAGGTGATTTTGTTTTCTGTGATAAAAATGCTAATGGTGTTCAAGACGGTACAGAGCCAGGTATTGCAGGTGTAACAGTTACTTTGAATGGTACTGACATAAATGGTCAGCCTGTAACTCGCACAACAACTACAGATGCCAACGGTAAATACAATTTTGATAATCTTCCAGCAGGCACTTATACAGTAACATTTACTAAGCCAAATAGTTATCAATCTTCAAATCCTGAGCAAGGTGGTAATGATTCAAATGACAGTGATGCAAATCCTATAACAGGAACTTCACCTTCATTTACTTTGGGTCAAGGCCAAAATAACTCAACCATTGATGCTGGTTTCTATCAGTTATCAACAATCGGAAATTTTGTTTTTGATGATAAAGACAATGATGGCGTACAAGATGCAGGAGAATTAGGTATTGCAGGTGTGACAGTAACATTGACAGGCACAGCAGGTGACGGTTCACCAGTAAGTTTGACAACGGTTACAGATTCAAATGGCAACTACCAATTCACAAATGTAAAACCAGGTACTTATACTTTGAATTTTGGCAAACCAACGGGCTTTAATCCATCACCTCAAAATGTTGGAACAGATGACAATGTTGATAGTGATACAGATTCAAGTGGAAATGTTCCAGTAACAGTAACAAGTGGTACTACAAACAATACAATTGATGCAGGTTTCAATAAGCCAGTAGTGAACAACGCTTCATTGGGCGATTATGTATTCTGTGATAAAAACGGCAATGGTGTACAAGATGCAGGTGACACTCCATTAGCAGGTGTGACAGTAACATTGACAGGCACAACAGCAAGTGGTCAAACGGTAACTAAAACAGCAGTAACTGATGCAACAGGTAAATATACATTTACAGGTTTGGAAGCAGGTACATACAAAGTAACGTTTGGAACTCTGGCAGGGTATGTATCGTCACCATCAGATAAAGGTGGTAATGATGCAATAGACAGCGATGCTATCAACGGAATGGTATCAAACATTGTTTTAGTAGCAGGACAAAACAACCCAACCATTGATGCTGGTTTCTACCAGTTATCAACAATCGGAAATTTTGTTTTTGATGATCAAAATAACAATGGTGTACAAAATTTAGGAGAATTAGGATTGGCAGGAGTAACAGTAACTTTGACAGGCACAGCAGGTGACGGTTCACCAGTAAGTTTGACAACGATAACTGATGCAAATGGCAATTACCAATTCACAAATGTAAAACCAGGGATTTACACTTTGAACTTTGGCAAACCAACAGGCTTTAATCCATCACTTCAAAATGTTGGAACAGATGACAATGTTGATAGTGATACAGATTCAAGTGGAAATGTTCCAGTAACAGTAACAAGCGGAACAACGAACAATACTGTAGATGCAGGTTTCAACAAACCAGCACCAGTGTTGGGTTCTATTGGTGACATCGTTTTCAATGACTTAGATAAAGATGGTGTGCAAGATGCAGGCGAAACGGGTATTCCTAATGTGACTGTTATTTTGAATGGTACAGTGAACGGGAATCCAATTACTTTGGTAACTACAACTGATGCTAATGGTAAGTACAATTTCCCTAACTTACAACCAGGTACTTATACACTTACGTTCTCAAAGCCAGCAGGTTATACAGCTTCGCCAGCTGACCAAGGTGGTAATGATGCAACAGATAGTGATGCAAATTCAACAACGGGAGTTACTCCAAGCATTACAATTGTAGCGGGTACAAACAATACTACAATAGATGCGGGTTTCTATTTGACTCCTATTGCAACAAATGTAACTATTGGTGACTTTGTATTTTTAGATTGTAATAAAAACGGTATTCAAGATGCTAATGAAGGTGGTGTTGCTAACGTGAAAGTTGAGTTGAGAAATGCAGCAGGTACTATTGTTGCTACAACAACAACCAATGCAAGTGGCGCTTATTCATTTACAGTGCCAGCTGGTTCATACAAAGTTTGTTTCAAATTACCTACTAACTATACTGGATTGATTTTCTCTCCAAAAGATGCAGGCGGTAGTGATATGAAAGATAGCGATGTAAGTGCTACGGGTGAAACTGATTTGATTAATTTCACAGCGAATAATAATACAGTTGATGCTGGTATTATTGATAATATTGCACCAGTGCTTAATAATTTCCCTGCGAATGTTACAGTTGCTTGTACTGCGATTCCAGTAACTCCTAACATAACAGCAACGGATAATTATGACGCATCTGTTACCATTATGAAAAATACTACTACTGAATTAACTGGTATTGCTGGTCAATATTTATTAAAACATACTTTCAAAGCAGTTGATAAGTGCGGTAATATTACTGAAAAAACTTGGACTATTTGTGTGAAAGATACTGATGCTCCTACATTTACAAGCTTCCCAGCTGATAAAACAGTAGAGTGCGATGCAATTCCAGCAGTGGAAATGCCAAACGTATCTGATGCTTGTGATTCAAGTCCTGAGGTAGATTACGACCAAACAATCGTAACAGGTTCTTGTGTAAATAACTATACTATCAAACGTATTTGGACAGTGACTGATGCGGCAGGCAATAAATCTACTAAAACACAAACTATTACGGTGAGAGATACAAAAGCTCCAGTAATTACAGGTGTTCCAGCAGATGTGACGATTACTTGTGGTCAAGCAATGCCGTTACCTCCAGCACCAGGAGTAGTTAAAGCAACTGATAATTGTGATGCTTTTGTAAATACGCACTTCTCTGAAATTTTCTTCGCAGGGGACTGTGACGGAAAAGGTATGATAAAGTGTCAGTGGTTGGCAAAAGACAAGTGTGGTAATATTACGACCAAGATTTGGACAATTACTATCTTTACTCCAGCGCAATCATTGCAACAAAATACAAATAATACGCCTAATAGTCTATTAAATGCTACGGGTAGAACTGAAATTAAAGAAGCTACGCAGGAAGTAGTATTTACAAACAACGATGTCAATGTATTCCCTAATCCAACTTATGGTGATGCTACAATTTTATTAGGTGATGTAAAAGCATCTCGTATCAACGTAGTGAACGAAATTGGACAAATTGTACAAACGATAGAGCAACCAACAGAAAAGGTTGAGTTGAACTTGGCTCGTGGTGCAAAAGGACTTTACACAATACAGATTTACACAGCTACTGGTATTTTGACTAAAAAATTAGTAGTCGTAGAATAGAATTTCATTTATGCGCAAGTTTTGGTAGTTAAGGGTAGTGAATCTTAAAAGTTCACTACCTCCTCTACCTAAAATAAGCAGTCAAAAAGTTTAGATCGCTTTTTAGATTTTATATGCACTCACACACATGAAGCATACACCAAAAGAGGTGTGTGCTTTTTTTGTTTTAGCAATTAAATGACCATGATTTTATCTCAAAAGTAAGTTGAAATTAGCTTTTTTTCAATATTCTACCAGTTTTTAAAATATTTTTATCCAATTTAAAAAAATTACAAACAATTGTAATATTTTCGCAAATTCAATTTAAATATTTTTATGAAAAAAACATTTCTATTTTTATTCTCTTTTGTTGCAATAACACTTTTTGCTCAAAAACTTCCCGTTGAACAATTCAAGTCGATGAAAGCTCGCTGCATCGGCCCTGGCGGAATGTCTGGCCGTGTGACAGCAATTGACGTTGTTTCGACAAATCAAAACGACATCTATATTGGTACTGCTTCGGGTGGCGTTTGGCGTTCACAAAGTGGCGGTATCAATTGGGAACCCCTTTTTGATAAAATGCCAACGCAATCTATTGGCTCGTTAGCGATTAATCAACGCAATCCTGCTGAGATTTGGGTAGGAACGGGCGAAGGAAATCCTCGAAATTCGCACAACTCTGGCGAAGGAATTTTTAAAAGCATTGATGGCGGAAAAACGTGGAAATGTATGGGCTTACAAGGCACAAAAACCATTCACCGCATCGTTATCAACAAAGACAATCCTGATGTTATCTTTGCTGCTGCCTTGGGTAATGCTTGGGGCAAAAGTGAAGAACGTGGTATTTTCAAAACGACAGATGGCGGAAAAAATTGGCGTAAAATATTGTATGTCAATGACATAACAGGTTGTTCGGACTTAATCGTTGATCCAACGAATCCCAACAAACTAATCGCTACCATGTGGGAATTTTCTCGAAAACCTTTTGTTTTTCAGTCAGGTGGTAAAGGTTCTGGCTTACACATTTCTTTGGACGGTGGCGAAACTTGGGAACACCGCACGGATAAAGATGGTTTGCCAAAAGGCGATTTGGGACGTATCGGTGTTGCTATAGCTAAGTCAAAGCCCAATGTGATGTATGCGATTGTGGAGGCAAAAGAAAATGCTTTTTATCGTTCTACTGATGGTGGTTACAAATGGTCAAAAATGACAGACAAAGGCTTTGGAGATAGACCTTTTTATTATTCAGAAATATATGTTGATCCTAAAAATGAAAATCGTGTGTATTCTATTTTTACGACCATCAGCCGTTCAGAAGATGGCGGTAAAAACTGGAATGGCTTTGCAGGTTGGGTTATTCACCCTGACCATCATGCTTTTTGGATTTCTCCCGACAATCCCGATTACATCATTAATGGCAATGATGGTGGTTTGAACATCACACGTGATGGTGGTAAAAACTGGCAATTTATAGAAAATATACCTGTTGGGCAATTTTACCATGTGAGCATTGACAATCAAATTCCTTACAATGTGTATGGCGGTTTGCAAGACAATGGTTCTTGGGTTGGACCTTCGAGCGTTTGGCGTGATGGCGGAATCCGCAATTTTGACTGGCAAGAAGTTTATTTTGGTGATGGCTTTGATGTGATTCCTCGTCGTGACGACAATCGTTATGTTTTTGCCATGTCGCAAGGTGGCTCTTTGGGTTATGTTGATACTAAAACAGGAAGTACGCAATATTTAAAACCTGTTCATGCCGAAGGAAAAGAGTTGCGCTTTAACTGGAACGCTGGCTTGGCTCAAAATCCTTTTAGCGATAAAAGCATTTATTACGGTTCGCAATTTTTACATAAATCAAACGATTTGGGAAAAAGCTGGGAAATCATTTCACCAGATTTGACAACAAACGATACAGCTCGTATAAAATGGTTTGTTTCTGGTGGTCTAACGCCCGACATTACCGCTGCCGAAAATCACTGTACTATTCTGTGTGTTGCACCAAGTCCTTTAGATGAAAATGTGATTTGGGTTGGAACAGACGATGGCAATGTACAAGTGACTCGTGATGGCGGAAAAACGTGGACAAATACCATCGCAAACATCAAAGGCTTGCCTAAAAATGCTTGGATTCCTCAAATCGAAGTCAATAAACGCAATGCTGGAGAAGCCTTCGTGGTCGTGAACAATTACCGTCAAGACGATTGGAAACCTTACGTTTTTCATACGACTGATTATGGTAAAACTTGGCGTAAAATCGTAGATGAAACAAAAGTAAAAGGTCACGTCATGAGTTTTGTACAAGACCTAACTGAACCAAATTTGATGTTTTGTGGAACAGATGGCGGTCTTTTTGTAAGTATTGATGGCAGCGAAACGTGGACAAAGTGGAAAAGCGATTTCCCTTCGGTGAATGTCATGGACATGAAAATTGCTGAACGTGACGCAGACTTGGTGATTGGTACTTTTGGTCGTGCGATTTGGATTTTGGACGACATTAGACCTTTGCGTGAATTGGCAAAAAACAAAGCGGCTGATTTGCAAAAACCTTTCAAGATTTTTGATGCACCAGATGCTTATTTGGCAGAGTTTCGCAGTTACGAAGGCGCACGTTTTGATGCCAATGCTTATTTTAAAGGAGAAACAAAACCTACCAACGCTGTAATTTCAGTTTGGGTAAAAGAATTGTTGGAGAAAAAGGAGAGTAAGAAAGTGGACAGTGAGAAAGCAGAAAACAAGAAAGTCGGAGAAAAAGAAAGCATGCAGAATCGGGAGAAAGTAGAAAGTGGGAAAGTCGGAGAGAGCAAGAAAGAGGAGAAAGAAAAAGATAAAAAAGTGAAAATCAGAATTTTGAGTGAAAAAGGTGATACGATTCGTACTTTTTCAAGCGAAATAGATACTTTTTTATCAAAAATTACTTGGCGTTTGAATCGTGATGGCGTGAGTTTTCCAAGTCGTGAAGAACCAAAAGCTGATGCTGACACACCGGGCGGCGCAAGTGTTGTATCAGGGAAATATAAAGTATATGCTACTTATGGCAGTTTCAAAGACAGTACTTTTGTGAATGTTTATGCCGATCCTCGTATGAATATTTCTACGGACGATATGAAACGCAAAGATGATTTGATAAAAGACTTTGAAAAAACGGTAAAAAGCGCAAATTCGGCTTTCAATCGTTTGAAAGAAGCCGAGAAAATCATTGGTTTGGCAGAAGGTCAATTGACTAATGCACCTGATAGTGTCAAAAAAGACATTGGGAAATTAGCGACCAATTTGCGTGACAGCATTGGCAAATTTCAAAACGAATTTGTTGGTGAAAAAGAAACAAAAGGCATTAATCGTAACGATAAAAGTATTAATTCAAAATTGGGAACAGCGTCTTGGTATATGGGTTCGCAAGAAGGTATGCCACAAGGCAATGCGCTACTTCCTTTTCAACAGGCAAAAAAAGAAGTAGAAAAAATCCTGACTCGGATTAATGCTTTTTTTGAAAAAGACTGGTCAGCATACCAGAAAAAAGTCGAAATCGCCAAATACACCTTGTTTAAAGATTGGAAAAAATTAGAGTAATGAGAATGAAAAAGCCACGGTTTCAAGATTGAAATCGTGGCTTTTTTTTATTACACTTGTAATTTTCAATAAAAAAAATTGCTAAATTCAAATATAATTCGTACCTTTGCACTAACAAGACCTGCCACGCCTCTATGAAAGTAAGCGCACCCGGGCGGGTTTTCTTTTCTTACTATTTTATGCAATACAATAAACCAGCACTATCTATTGAATCACAAATAAACCTTTTGGAGCAAAGAGGTTTAATCATTTCTAATAAATCAACCGCAGAAAACTACCTTTCTCATATTAGTTTTTATCGTCTGCGAGCTTACACTTTTCCTTATCAAAATAATACAGATACTCAACACTCGATGTTCCAGTTTTCTAAAAACAGAACATTTTTAAAAAATTTAAAAAATAATATTTTAATTTATAATAAAATATCAATTTTTTATTTTTATAA
>JAYWHK010000080.1:0-31194 GCA_043777755.1 Saprospiraceae bacterium | reverse complement strand
GGTTCACACCAAATTTCTGATAAAACTGCGCATTAATATTTTGAAAAAATAATATAAAAAAAAGGTTTAGGAGTAAAGATTTTCGCAAGTAGTTCATCATTGTCTTTATCATATCAGTAAGATAACGACAAATATATATAATTTATTTTTAATTATGCAAAAAAAAGAGAGATAGAAATTAATCTAACTCTCTTTTTTTATAAAAAATGCTTTTTACCAAATATTATTAGTAACCAGCTTCTTTGTTACCTTTGAATTTAGGTGATTTCTTAGCAGGAGTTGCTTCGATAGAAGAACCACCTGTTGGACGACCTTTATCAGATTCACCAGCTTGTGCTACACGGAACTCAACACGACGATTGATATAGTTTTTAGCCTGAGTATCAACCAACATTGTTGTTTCACCATTGTAATCCAATGCAAAACGGTCACGAGAAATACCATACTTAGTCATTAAGTAATTGATAGCTGCCTCAGAACGATTGTATGAAAGATTATCATTGTAACCTTGGGAAGAAACCGCATCAGTAAAACCAGCAACCGCTACACGGATACTTGGGTTACGTTGCATAACGTTTCCTACATAAGCCAATTTCTCGTATTCAGAGCTTCTGATGTTTGATTTGTTAAAATCAAAGTTAATCATAGGCAAGAACCAATCAACAATAGCTTGTGGCTTCAAAGTAGCTTTCATATCAGCCAATTTAGCATCAATGATACGATTTACGTCAGCTTCAGTTGTAAAGTTTGGTTTTGGCATTTGAGCAACACCATCGCCATTTACTTTGTAACCTGGTTGAGAAAACGGCTCTTTGTCCTTAGAGTTAGGGAAACCATCAGCATCACTGTCTAATGTAACACCACGAGTATCTACTGCATAACCTGCTGGAGTAGCTTTTTCTTGGTCAAACATATCAATAACACCGTCAGCGTCAGTATCAGTTGGGTCAAACTTAGGACGTGCTTTCAATTCAGCAACATCAGCTTGAATTTGATCAAATGGACTAGCATAGAATGCAGGAAGACCATTTCCAATGATGTAATTCAAACGAGCACTTGCATACATAGGAATATCATTTTTGTTGTATGCAAAACCATCTAACAAATCCGAACGCTTACCAAAGATTTGAGTAACTTTCGCTTCTAATCCTAAGAAAATTCTATCAGTGAATTTAAGAGCTAAACCACCACCAGCACCGAATAGACCTACATACTTGGTATTCAAACGTCCAGCGATTTCAAGTTCTTTGTTCGTACCAATGCCTGATGGAGAAGGAGCTACAACATCTACTTTCGTATTTGAGTAACCAGCACCAGCACCACCAAATACATAAGGAGTCAATCGTCTTTTCTTTCCGTCAAATCTTACACTTGTTAAATTAATAACTAATTGTAACTCGCCAGAAGCCAATACAGCATTTGCTTTGTTGATAGAACGAGGATCTCCAACACCACTTTCGTTACGAGTTTCTGGACCACCATAACGATATGGCAGACTATTTGGTGTTGCAAACTTTAATTGTCCAGCAAATGCTTCTGCTCTCAAAGAGAAAATAGCATCTAATGCCTTACGACCGTGAACACTTACACCAAAAGATGGTTTGTATTCTAAGTCACCTTGTGCTATAAAAAGACCAGCACCAACACCTACTTCAAAAGGATCAGCTGCTGCGCCACGCTTGCTACCACCTGTGGCAGGAGTAGAAGTTGTCTGTGCATCTGCTACGAAGGCAAATGCAAGAAGAATAATAGGGTAAAATAATTTCTTCGTCATAGAGTTTAATTTTAAATTTTTAGTCAACGAATTTGAATTTTCCATTTAAGGGTTTAATAAAAAATATAGTTTATTTTTTGCAAAATTAAAATTTTTTTTAGTTGTCACAAACTTATTAAGAGTTTTTTATTTAATTTTATGATATTTTTTTTTATTTTTCAATAAAAAAGGCTATATTTTTACATATTTTTTAAAATTGTATAAATATATTTTACTTCAATAGCTTGTTTAGCGAAATTTCTAAGGCTGTTGTAGAAATTTTTGTTGTCGAATGATTTATGGCTTTTACTTTACTTAAGGCTTCTTTTATCGTATTTGAAACGTCTGAAAAAATCGCATCGTCAGTTACTTGAATGTCTTTTTGCATCAAATAAGCGAACACTCTTGCCATACCGCAATTGGCAATGAAATCAGGGATAACGCTAATCTGTTCGTCTGTGTATTTTGCTGTTGGACCAAAGAAAATTTCATCATCAACAAATGGAACGTTTGCGCCACAAGCAATGACTTTACAGCCGCTGGAAATGAGCTGATCTACTTGGTTGCGAGTGATTAATTTTGACGCTGCTCCTGGTACAAAAACATCTGCACCTAAACTCCAAATCCGTTCATTTACTTCTCCAAATTCTAATAACGTATTAGAAGTCAAAGTGTTGCCTTTCTTGTCAGTAAAAAATTTTTTTATCTCATTTAAAGAAAAACCATCTTCGTTGATAACACCACCCGCCCTATCTATGATGCCAATGATTTTGATTCCCATGACGCTAAGGTAGCAAGCTGCCGCTGATGCAACATTGCCCCAGCCTTGAATAATAGCGGTTTTACCTTTTACATCACTTGAATGAAATAGGTTAAAATAATGTTTGACGGATTCTGCAACGCCGTAGCCCGTTATCATGTCTGCAACCGCATATTTGTGAGGTCCATCAGGCACATAAGCTGCGTCTTCTACAATTTTTGAGCAACCATAACGCAATTGTCCAACAATGTTTATTTTATCCCCTTTTGTACTATGAAAATGTCCATTTACAATGCCTTCTTGTGGATGCCAAAGTCCCAAATCTTCTGTTATCGGAATTACATCTTTGAGTTCATCTACGTTTAAGTCGCCGCCTGTTCCATAATAGTTTTTTAAAAGTGGAAAAACAGCTTTGTACCAGCGTTCCAAAACGCCTGTTCTTCGAGCATCGCTGGGGTCAAAATTGATTCCTGACTTTGCGCCTCCAATATCGGGACCACAAACGGAAAACTTAATTTCCATGACTTTTGCTAAGGAAACAACTTCGGCTTTTGTCAAGCCTTTGCGCATTCGAGTACCTCCGCCAGCTGCACCATTTCGGAGAGAATTGATGACAACCCAGCCTTCGGCATCGGTTTCGGTGTCTTTCCATTCAAAAACAATTTCGGGGCGTTTTTGCTTGTATTTTTCTAATAATTGTTCCATTAAAAATGGTTGTGGTTTGGTTAGGTATTTTTAAAAAATGCAAATATCCGAACTGTATTGCTAAATATTAAAATTTATCATTTATTTTTGTGAAAAAAATAATTTCATCTTATTTTTAATACTTTTTATGCTTGAAAATTGGGTTAATCCTTCGGTTATTGCGAAGGAGTCATTTACTGAAAAATCGTTTGGTTCGTCTATCATTTTTTTTGATAAAAATACAGATACACTTGATGCAAAAATTGCATTACTTGGTGTGGACAAAGCGGAAGCTGATGCTGTTAGAAAACAGCTTTTTTCTTATTCAAATATTAAATTAAGCCATAATGTCACAGATTTAGGCAATTTAAAAAAAAATGATATTGATTTTGTGACAATGGCTTTGAAGGAAATTATTGACTCTGGAATGATTCTGATTGTTCTCGGAAGTAGTGTTCTGAATATTGAAAGCCAATTTAAAGCCTATTACGAAAAAAATAGGTTGCCAAATATCGCTATAATAGATGCTCAACTTGATTTAGATGGAGAAAAGTCTTACTTAAAAAATGTTTTGTGGGATAAAAACAAACAAAAAGCGATTGGGCACCTTTCTATGCTCGCTACGCAAGGACATTTAGTAGATCAAGATGATTGGGATACTTTGGAGTTTCAGGACTTTGATTTGGTGCGGCTGGGGAAAGTCCGAAATTCTATTGAAGAGTGTGAACCGCTGATTCGAGAGGTTGATGGTTTGGCTTTTAACATCAGTGCGATTCGGCAGTCGGAAGCTCCTGCGCAAACGTTGCCAATGCCAAGTGGTCTATTTATTGAAGAAGCCTGTCAACTGGTTCGTTATGCTGGTATAAATGAGCGATTGAGTTCTGTTGGTTTTTATGGTTTTGAACAAAAACACGATGTGGCAGACCAAACAGCAAAATGTATTGCGCTGATGGCTTGGTATTTTATTGATGGTGTGGCAAGTCGCAAAAATGATTATCCGATTTCTACAACTGAGATGGTCGAATACATTGTTGAAGTAAAAGGATTCACATTACCGCTTACCTTTTGGAAAAGCAATAAAAGTGGTCGTTGGTGGATTCAAATTCCAAATTCCAAAAGTAAAAAAGAACAAAATTATCTTTTTTCTTGTTCTTACAAAGATTACAAAGAAGCGTGTAGTGGCGAATTGCCAGAACGAATTTGGAACGGTTTTAAACGTTTATCGTAACTGATAGTCATAAGTCAATAAGTCGAAAGTCCTAAGTCTTTTAACTCATTGATTTACAATATTTTATATTATTTTAAAATGTCGATTATTTCAGACGAGGTACTTAGTTTATATCATTTCAATCTGCGAATGAAGCCGTTGAATGAGCATATCTATTGCTCTACGAGTCATTTCGGCTTCATTTGCACTAAAAAATTGGAACTCTTCTACTGAAAAAAGTCCAATAAGTGTACCCATCAATTGGCTTTTGAAGCGCAAATCTTTTTTGATTGCATTTTCGATGTATTTTGGGCGTTCTTTTACTGAAATTTTAAAATATTCGCCTTTTCTTTTCTCAATATAAGATTGCATTGTTGCAAGCAAAAGGTCATTTTGAAATTTCAAAATTGGACGCAATGTTTCATTTTGAAAACGCTCCGCTTCATTGGCGTGTTCGATGCTTGCATTGATTTCGGGACGAAGTTGTTTTATTTTTTCAGTACGCATTTGTTAGCTTTTTAATTTTTGTTGACTTAAGTATTTAGGCTAAATTAGTTGTATTTATTTTTTTCAGTCGATTAAGAAAAAATTAAAATAACTTCCTGATAGTCAGTTATTTGTACTTTTTTTCTTAACGACAAAATAAATACCACTAATTTTTAACGCCCACCTAGCTTTAACAATCGTACGTTCTCATTGTTCACAGCAATTAAAAGATGGTCTTGCCCTTTAATTTTCAAGCGTTTGATGTCACGAATCATACCAGGAATTTTGATACCACTTTCTTGGTGTTGTATTGATTTAAAATTCATATTTCCTTGATTAAGAAGCACTTCGCCATAACTTCCGTCCAAACGACCATATTGTGGTTGAAAAGTAAAATGATTTCCACCCAAAATAATATCTGGCTTTTCATCGCTATTAATATCTGTTACTAAAACGCTACAAATAGATGACAATTGACAAGCTAATGGCATTTCTTGAATGGTGAAATTACCTTTTCCATCGTTGATTGCAAAAATATTCTTAAAATAACGAGCTTCTTTAACTTGTGCTTTTTTCAATTTATCCGAATCAAAAAGTTTTGTCATATCCATCTTTGCATACTCGTGGTGCTTCAATATTTTTTTCTTCAAAGGCGGCATTTCTTTAGTCATTTCACGTTTCATAATCACAGGAACATCTTTTCCGTTGATGCTATACGATAGCACTTTTTCGGGAAAACCGTTGCCGTCAAAATCATTGATCCAAAGTTTTACAGGAGGCTCATTACGGTCAGCTAAGTAACAATTTTCGCTACTATTTCCCAAAATCATATCGTTATCTCCGTCAGCATCTAAATCAGCAACCGTCACATTGTACCAAAAACCACTTTTATCTTTAAAAGTATCGTTTGTTTTTTCATCAAATTTTCCAGCGGCATATTTCAAAATTGTTGGTTTCATCCACTCGCCAACGACCACCAACTCTTTACCTCCATCACCGTCTAAATCAGCGTACTGTGCAGAGGTAATCATGCCAATTTTATTTAATACAGGCGCAATTTCTACTTGAACATCTGTGAATTTTCCAGTTCCATCGTTCTGATAAATAAAATGCTTTGGCGCAACACCGTAGAATTGTGGAACACTTCGGCTTGCTACAAAAATATCTAAATCACCATCAGAATCATAGTCAAAAGGCAGTACAACAGAAGTATTAAAACCGTTCAAAGGCAATGCATTTGGCATAGAAAAATTCCCTTTTCCATCATTTATGTAGAATCTATCTTGATTTTCACGTTGTCCTTTTGCAGTCCAATTACCGCCAGAACCTACAAAAAGGTCTAAATCTTTGTCACCATCTGCATCAAAAAACT
Organism: Saprospiraceae bacterium; assembly: GCA_043777755.1. Taxonomy (GTDB): domain Bacteria; phylum Bacteroidota; class Bacteroidia; order Chitinophagales; family Saprospiraceae; genus CANHEE01. The sequence goes on along the minus strand of JAYWHK010000080.1, from coordinate 24,932 downwards.
CAGCGGCAGTATCTTCAAATTCTATAAATCGTGTAATATCAATCGTCGAAGTTGCCTTGAAAGTACCGTTCTGAGCGATGTAAATTCGTTTAGGCTGATTTCTTGCAGCACAAATGTAGAGGTCTTCTTGACCGTCACCATTGACATCTCCAACGGCAACTTTTGGGCCTTCGGCAGAAAGCATGGCGTGTATTGTTTTTTCAGTATAAAAATCAACAGTATTATCCTCTACGTGTACAGGCAAAGTGTTTGCCACCTCTTGCATTAGAGGTTTCGCCAAGTTTTTCTTAAAATTATATTTGCTTTTTTTACTACTTAAAAAATCAATCGTATTGAGCTTATTTAGTTGATAATCAGTTACTTTTGTAAATGTTCTATCGTGCCAAATCACTTGAATACTATCAATATTTTTGTCTTTTGGAAGCCCAATCATCAATTTATTGTCCATAGAAGATTGAAAACCACGAGAAGGGATATTTTCTTTTTGATAAATATTTTCACCTACAAAAACTTTTACTTTTGCGCCTATAGCAAAAGTATTTTTAGCATCGCCTTTGAGTTGAAACCCGATGTATTTTGCAGCGGCATCTTTCGTAGCATTGTTCTGATACACAAGAGCTTCTTGGTTTTCATTGTTCACAATCAAATCCAAGTCACCATCGTTGTCCAAATCGCCATAAGCTGCGCCATTGGAAAAAGTTTTGTCAGAAAAACCCCATTTATTAGATACGTCCTCAAATTTCAGATTGCCATTGTTGCGAAACATTAGATTTTGAATCGGAACAGAAGGCATTTGTTTGATAATGTTTTCCACTTCTTCTTTTTTGCCTGTCATTGCCATTTTTTGCATCACTTCATTTGCAAAAAAATCTATAAAATCTTGGTCAATGACATCATGATAGATGCCATTGCAAACAAATAAATCTTGATTTCCGTCAAAATCAGCATCAAAAATAAGTGCGCCCCATGACCAATCCGAAGCGGCAACGCCAGCATAATGCGCCGCTTCTTTGAATGTTCCATCACCTTGATTGATTTGTAAGGTGTTTTGAGAATATTGATGAAAAAAATCTTTTTCGACTTTGATGTTATGCACATCAAAATTTTCAAATTCAGTGGTTGCTTTCAAACGTTCTTCGTCGTAAGGCAACATTTCTGTGGCGAAAATATCTGGATTACCATCGTTGTTCACGTCTGCCATATCAGAACCCATTGAAGCCAAACTCAGATGCTGCATTTGATTGGTCAAATCTTCCTTGTAAGTTCCATTTTTTTGGTTGATATAAAGGTAATCACGTTCATAAAAATCGTTGGAAACATAAATATCAAGCCAACCATCGTTGTCCACATCACCAACGGTAACGCCCAATCCAAAGCCAATCAAACTGCCATAAATACCCGCTTTTTCACTTACGTCAGTGAATTTCCCGTTGTCATTGCGCAATAATTTATCGCCTCCACCTTGTAAAAATGGGGCAATAGGCCAATCTTTTGCCCTCAAAGTACGACGATTGTCGTTGTTCAACGTATTTACTGGAATAAAACTATTGTTGAGAATATAGCAATCCAAGTCATTGTCACCATCGTAATCAAAAAACGCAGCGTGGGTCGTATAACCATCATCATTCAAACCATATTCAGCCGCTTTTTCAGTAAAAGTCAAATCGCCATTGTTGATAAACAATTGATTATAAGGAGGTTTTCCTTCTTTATAACCCGCATTACAAACATAAATATCTAAGAGTTTGTCGTTGTTGATGTCCACCATCACAACGCCCGTACTCCAATTCTCAGCGGACTGAATCCCAGCTTTTGCTGAAATGTCTTCAAATTGCATATTTCCTTTATTGAGGTACAATTTGTTTTCGCCCATATTGGCTGTAAAAAATACATCAGAAAGTCCGTCGTTGTTGATGTCGCCAATGGCAGTGCCACCGCCATTGTAGTAATTACGGTAAGTCAAAATATTTAAATCTTTGGTATTTGAAACTGTATTGACGAATTTTATGCCTGAATGGTCAGAAGATATTTTGGTAAAAAGTGGATTTTCTATTTCTTTTGCCTTTTTGGTACAAGCAAAAAAAGTGATTGCGAGGAGTAGAAGACCTCCAAAAATATATTTAATCATTGTATTTGTGTCGTAATTATTGGTATAAAACACAAATGTAGTATTTTTCAAAATAAAAATATAAAAAATGGGGAGTAAAAATCAAAATGGGTTATTCCTCTAAATGTGGCGGTGAGAAATAATCATCATTGACGCTTTTTTCTGTATTTTGCAAATAAGGTTTATCCTGCGTGCGTTCAAGTGTTTTAAGGTGTTTGTCAAGCCATTTGTCCTTATCGACTTGCTCAATCAAGCCATCAGGAATAAGGTTAGAATAAATGTAGTAGTGCTTTTTATTTTTCATACGTAATATTTGATAAATGAAGGATTTATATTCAAATGCAAAGTTAATAAAATGTTAATATTATTCATGTTTTATTAAGAATTTTTTCACATTTTATTTTAAAAAACACTAAGCAAGCGCAATATCTTTTTGTTTTTAAATTTTTTACTTACTTTTACGCCATAAATTCAATTTTAATTCAAAATGGCAAAAAAAATAAATGACAAAAAAGTAAAAAGCGTCAAAAATATTGACGTAAAAATTAATACTTTTGGTGAGATTGTATCCAATTACAATGTTGATAAACTCAATGCTTTTCTGAATGAAGAAACTCAGGATAAAAAACTAACAGGAAAAGATGCTTCTAAAAAATAAATATTACTTTGCTTTTTTGTTTTGTTTTGTATTCGCTTGTAGTCAAGAAGAACAACGTCAGGCAATCCTTCAAGCACAAATACAAGGCAAAATTGAAGATTTTAAATCAAAAAAATGGGAGGAATATCGTCAAAAAGAAATCGAAACCGCCATTCAACGTGCTGATTCGATTTTGTTGATGAACGCTGATTTATGGCAAATTCCGATGGATAGTCTTCGAACTCGCCCACCGAAAGCGGCCAAGCCCAATGCACCAGAAATCAAAACAGTAGTGGATTCAAGCCCTGTAAGACCGCTTTTTCCAATAAAATAACTCAAGATAAAAAAATTATTGAATTACTATTTTCTTTATGGTTTGCTTATCGTTTGCTTTGATTTGGAGTAAATAATTACCTTTTGCAAGCTCAGAAACATTGATTTGATTGTCAGAAAACAGATACATTTTTTTTACTTGACGACCATTTGTATCAAATAAATAGGCTTCCGCTTCGTTCAAACCGTTTAATCGAATGTTCATTGTTTCTTTGATTGGATTTGGAAAAATTGTAACTGCGGCATCTAAAACAGCATCAATCGTAGCTGTCTTTTTCAAATTAACTGATTTATTGCCGCTTACAACATTGTCTTTGTGTTCTTTTCCATCACCATTTCCAACAACTGCTGAGTAATAAAAAGTAATTTTATTATTGCCCAATGCTAAAGGAGCTGTCCAAGGAAAAGTCCACGACGCTGCGCCACTGACGTATTGTGTTTTTTTAGAATTTCGAGGATAATCACGACCAGATTGCGTTCCGATAGAAACTCCAGTCGCTGCTGTAAAAGTACCACATTTAGCATTGTTCGCATCTAAGCAAGTCAATTCAAAACCAGTTGCTTTTCCTACTGTAGAGGTATTTTTAACAGTGATTTGGTAGGTTTTACCAGGTTCAACATCAACTGGAACTCCTGTAATGTCTATTGTTCCTGTCAATGCGGCGTTTGGACTATCATGGCAGTCCGAAGATGCACAAGTTTGTTCGCTCGGCGCACCAGTACGACCAACTGGTGGATTGTCAGGGTCTATAATAGTAGTACTCGTGAGCATATACCAAGCGGCTGCCCCTAAAAATAAAATGTAAATTGATTTTTTCATTAAAAAATAAAAATTTGATTTGCTTGTTTAAAGAATTTATAAGTAACCATAAGTCTTTTAACTCATTGATTTACAATATTTTATAGCATTTTAAAATGTCGATTATCTCAGTCGAAGTACTTAATTCTACTTTGGCACTCTGGAGTTTTGCTACGCTATAGAGCAAAGCTACAGCTTGGCTCTATACAAAATTAGCCATTTTAGGGCTACTCCAAGCTGGAGCTTGGAGCTACAGTACAGATTGCCAAAGTAGAACTAATAAGTATTTCTACTTTCTCACTTTCTCACTTTCTCACTTTCTCACTTAAAACTCATCAAAAGCGATACAATATTGGACGTTAAAGCGGTACTCCTTCTGTAATGAGAATAACGAAGCTCTACTTTTGTCCAGTGTTTCATACCCAAAACGCCATTGAGTGGTTTCCAGCGAATGCCCGCACCAAAAGAATGACTTTGCAATTTTGATAAATCGTAGTCGCTCGTGTAAAATTCATTGGTTGTAAGGTGCTGTTTGTAAGGTGCAAAAGATGCAATTCCATTCTGTCGATAATAGCGATAATTAGGCGTAATGGATAAAAATGGATTTATTTTTACTGGTGCTTCCAACTCTAGCGTATGCGCTTTTAAGCCCCATTGGTCAAAATAATAACGGTAAAAAGCCCTTGCAATCACATTATCGCCTATAAAATAATTTGCCCTTACGCCAATCGGTAGTTTCCAACGCTCACTTGGCAATTTTTCTATACGCAAAGAATCGTCAGTAGTGGTATTGAAATAAACACGCTGATAAGGCGTTGCCAATTGTCCTTTTTGGAAATTAGGTTCTGCAATAATAGACACTTGCAAACGCTCATTCACAACTTGCGACAAGGAAGCTGAAAAATTAAATGAATTTCTTGGTTTTACGGGCAATTCTGAGAATCGTCGCTCTGTTCCTGAAGGATAGCCTTCTGGCCGCAATTCATCTGGTAGAATTATCCACCATTTGTCAAAAAAAGCATTGGCTTTCAAGGAAAGTTCTGTATTGTTTTCGTTGAAAGATTGCGTGAAATTCAAGCCTCCGCCATAAGATTTATAATCCCATTCTTGCGAATAAGAAACATTTGCGCCAAATGTTCTACCTTTTTTCGGGTTATTAATTGACCAAAATATAGATGGATAGTAACGCTGGTCTTCATAACTTTGAGAAGTGATGGTGGTCGGGTCAATCATATCCGAAGAAGCAGAAGTATAAGTGTCAAAACCCATTTCAAAACCGAAGTTGTGAACACGAGATTTTTTATCTTTTTTGCTCAAACGCAAATCCAAGCTATTGGAGAAATCCGTGAGTAATTCGCTACCAATACCGCCCGTTACGGCAGAGTTGTTGCCATCTTGATGGTAATAACTTCCAACTAAATTGATTTCTTCAATTTTGAGTTTGCGGTCTTCGTAATTAGGGTTCGCCGAAGGTTGCGTTACATCTTTTGTTTGAGAAAACGCTTGTATAAAGCTGAAAAGTACAGCCAAAAAAGAGAGTGATATTTTTTTCATAAAAATACAATAACACAAGCCCATCCTAAATCCTTCCCTGAGGGAAGGACTTCAATGTGCAGAAGATTAACTAATAAGTTAGCAACTATTAAGCAATAGTTTAAACTCAAAATATTTCGAAATAATTATTTTAAAAGACTAATTACAGCCGCAACCGCCGCCAGTTTTACCGCCGTTTGCACCAGATGCGCCTTCACGGTAAAGTTGAAATGCTTGTTCAAATTTTTGTGTTTTGCGAGCAGAAAGCTCCATATCACTGTCATTGACATACATTTTTTGATATTCTTTGACGGTCGTACAAGACGATAAGAATAGCAAAATACTTGCGAAAATTAAAATATTTTTTTTCATAAAATCAAATTTATATTCTTTGAAGTGAACAATTTATCATTTTCATCAATAATAATACAAGCAATATTTTGCATTTGATTGATGAGGTTTAAGCCTGTATGAACGCCCATCACCATAATTGGCGTTGCCATGGCATCTGCAATTTCGGCATTGACAGAAACAACGGTTACGCTTTTGACACCTGATACGGGAAAACCAGTTTTGGGGTCGATGGTATGTGCATATCTTTTGCCATTGATAATGACAAATTTTTCGTAACTGCCCGAAGTAGCTATCGCTTTATTGGAAATATCAAGGTCTGCAAAAACCTTATTTCGTTGTTCTGGCGTTGCAATTCCGACTGTCCAAGGTTTTCCATTCGGCTGTGAACCCCAAGTGCAAAGGTCGCCAGAAGCATTTACAATTCCATTGGCTACGCCACTTTTTAATAGTGTTTTTTTTGCCATTTCAGCAGCATAACCTTTTCCAATACCTCCAAAACCAATTCTCATTCCCTTTTTTTTGAGAAAAACAGTTTGATTTTGAAAATCTATGATAACATTCTGATAATTAATGAGTTGTACGCTTTTTTTAGCAGATTCGAGGTTAGGAAGTTGCGTCATTTTGGTATCAAAATTCCAAAATCGCTTGTCAAAAGAGCCATAAGTAATGTCAAATGCGCCTTGTGTGAGCGCAGAAATGCGTTGCGCACGGGCAATCAATCCCAATACTTCTTCATCAACTTTAATGGGTGCAATCCCAGCATTTTCATTGATTAAAAAAGTTTGACTCGTTTCGCTGTAGGTGGTTAAAAGTTTTTCAATACGTTGGATTTCAGTTACGGCTTCATCAATGCGCTCGTTTGCCCATTTTTCCTCATCAGCGACAACACTTATTTCAAAGTGGTTGCCCATAAGTTTCATTCCTCGCTTGAAAATCTCTTTTTTTTCCATTTTTTTATAAAAAATAGTACGACTACGACACCCTTTGAGTTTTAGTGTCGTAATCGTATAATATAGACGTTGGGAAGTAATTTTGAGATTTTTTATTTATGCAAAATATTGAATACCAAGCGTTTGTGCATAAGTAGTTGGGCTAAAATAAACGTGGTTATTTTTTCCAGTGATGCGTTCCGCTTCATCAAGCCAACGGCATGATAGATTGCTCAAAAAGTTATAAATAACTTCCTTATAGTCAGCTATTTATAACTTTTTTCTCAACGACAGAATAACCACGTTTATTTCTATACGCCTACTTACTTACTTTGCACTTGCTTTTTTAACTTGCTCAACAAATATTTCTGGTGTTGTATCAGGAAGTCCGTCCCAAGTTTTTACGATATTGCCTTTGGCATCAATCAAAACAGTGAAGGGAAATGCACCTTTTTTGTTATAGGTTGCAGCAAGGCTTTCATTGTTCTTTTTTTGCTCTTTAGTCAATTTATTTTTCTTAGAGCGAGGAAAATCAGCACGAACCAATACTAAATTTGACACTGCATAATTGGTGAACGCTGCATTTTCAAAAATCGCTTTTTTCATTTTAATACAAGGAATACACCAATCTGAACCCGAAAAATTCAACAATATCATCTTGCCACTTGACGCAGCTTCTTTTTTTGCTTTTTCAATGTCGCTGCCCCAATCTGCTTTTGCAGTGCTTGCAAACAAGAATAAAGATAGAAATAAAATACTTAGAGTTTTCATAAATTGTAAATTTTAATACGAAATAGAAAGTTGTTAGAAACACTTAATTGTACTCAACACTTCTTATTAAGACGTAAAAAGGGTCGCAAAGATTACTTTCGTTTTACTAATTCTTTGTTAAAGACTACGAATACCAATCCTTAAAGGATAAAATCTTCTTTTTGAATGATGAAAAATTATTACGAGAAGATGCGAAGATTTTTTCCTGTCAAAATTGTTTTATAAACGCTGATTCCTTTTTCACCTTCTTTGTTGAGTCCTTTTCCTGTAAGGTCAAAACGAGCATCGTGTTCTGTACAGAAAAACTCATTGGTTGTTTTTTTATACGTCATTTTTTTCAAATCTTCGTGCGTACAAACGACCGTGCAAGCATAATAACTGCCGTCTGTTCCATAAGCAATGACTACATTATTTTTGATAATATAATTCCCTTTTGTTAGCAAACTAACATTATCATCTAAATTAAGTGTGAAATCAACTGCTGCGGTTGTTGTATCGTCTTTTTTACAAGATTGAAAACAAGAAGTAGTGATAGCGAATGCTGCACCAATACCTAATTTTTCTAAAAATTCTCTTCTTTGCATGATGTATTTATTTTTTAATTTTTACAAAATTTGATTCACAAATATAAACACGAATGAAAGTACTAAGTTGTTGCTTCAAAGCAAAATAAATTATTACTACTCAGAGTTTATCAACAACAAGAAATATTTTTTACTTTAAAATAACCAATTTCTCCCAAGCTCCTTCTTCCGAAATTGCTGCATTTCTACTACTTTTGGCTTTTATTTTATAAATATAAACACCTTTTCCGATGTCGTTTCCGAAATCGTCTTTGCCGTCCCATTTTACATCATCGACCATTCCAGCTTGTGAAAACGCATCTGTTTCAATGGTTTTGACCAATTTTCCAGAAACAGTATAAATCTGAACTTGAACTTTTAAGTTAATTTCTGACAAATGATGTCTGAACTGAAACGAAGTCGAAATCGTAAATGGATTCGGATAATTCAGTACGTGTTCCAAAGCACTTTTTCCATTAGAAGCCACTACAAATTGCGTAACGCCTTCGCCAGGATTGTTCGCTGTGTCCCATGCTTTCACCCTGATTTCGTGCTGACCTTCTGCCAATTTGAACAAAGGATATTTCACAACGCCTTTTGCGTAATTGTCCGTTACGGCTTCGTAAAAATCATTCAAACGATATGTGTTTTTTGCATTGGCATCTAAAACAGCCGTCAAATCATGTCCAACACTGTTTCCTGAAACATTGATACCGTAATCATCGCTCAATTTTACATAAACTGTTGGATTGGCACTCACCAAACCGCCTGTTACAAATTCTTCATTGTCCATAAATACTTCTACCAAAGGTCCTTTATCGTCTTTTTCAGCATTTTTATAAACACCTCCAATGACCAAATGTGTATTGTCAGAACCAGCGGCATCATTCACATCATTCGTTGCATAATAGCTGATTTTTCCAAAACCGTATTCATAATTGATGTCTTTTGGAATGATGCAAGTGAATTGGAATTTTCCATCTTTCACCGTTGCAGCACCTTTGAAAAGTACTTTATTTTGCAAACGATATTCTTGTGTTTCTGTACCAATCGGAACAGTTTTTAACTTTAATGCCTTGTCATAAATGGTTGGATAGACTTTGCCATTGAAATTAGTCAAAATATTTCCAGCATTGTCCAAAATGACACCTTCAATGCTTAGTTTTTGTAATGCCCCAATGGTATCAATACTTTTTGCACTTACATCTTTCCCATTTATTTTGGTCGTGCGAATGTCAAATTGCGGAAGCATCAAACGTTGAGAAGGGTCGCCCAAAAGTGTAAATTTACGGGAATTTTCTGATGATGCATTAGAACTGTCTTTTGAAACTCTCAAAATCTCGCCCATTGCTTTTCCGTTATAACCTACTTTTTTATAAATTTGCCCAAAAACAGATTCTGTCAGTGCATCATTTTCATTGGAATAAACAGCCCTTACCGTAGAGAAAAGCCCAACTGCACCGCCTTTGTCCAATGCCAAAATTTGCTCTCCTGCCGTAAAATCCGCTGGGCTATCATAGCCTGCAAAAGAGCAGGTTGCCGTGATAAACAAAGGCAAACGCTCATAATTTGACCACGTTGGAATGTCCACATTGGCATTTAAGATGCGCTCTTGTGTCCAGCCACGAGGTCCGCCGTGTCCAATATAATTTAAAAATAAAGCTCCTTTAAAAATATTATTGTTGATGGCTTCGGTAGCATCAGGAGAACGTTGTCCGCCTGGCGTTGTGACTTGTGGAAACGCTGCCAAGTATGCTTTTTCAATATTCGCTTTTGCATATTTTTGTTCTGTATAAGCTGCAAGTTTTTCACTATGGCTCAAAAAAACGGTTTCCCAATTGCCAGAACCATCTTGTTCCGCTTCAAAATCGTCTGTTACCAACACAATTCTATTGCGGTAATCACGCATGGCTTCTGGGTTTTTATCGTAATTAATGATTTTATCCACAATTGCTTTTGCCATGTCAGGGTCAGATGCAGTGATGCGCCCAACGCTAATATCCAATAATCCAGATAAATATTCGCCTTCGTTGGGTGATAAAAGTGCATAATAATCGTCAGAAGGAAAAGTACTAATCGGGTCTAATGATTCTATGGTTTCGTAAGGTGGAATAAAATTTTTGGCATTGTCTTCTTCATTTGCACTAATTCCTTTGTAATTGAAAGAACCGTCACCAAACAGGAGTAAATACTTGAAATTTTTATTTTTTTCATATAAAAATTTTGAAAAATCACGTATGCCTGTTGGGTCAAGTGCGCCTGACGAAAACTCATTATAGACTTGATTTATCAAAACCGCAGCAACTTTTAATCCATTGTAATTTTTGCGGTGATTTGCCAGAAGCAATGCTTCGCTTTCTAAGGTTTTCGGATAAATTATCAACATTTCTATATCTTTCAAAGCGTGTAGGTTTTGATTTTCTACTTTTGAAAAATTGATAGGTTTGTACAAATCAGTAGCGGACGGATTAAAAGCAATAAATTCTTGCAAAGTTCCTTGTGTATTGGCAACGAAATTCAGTCCACTATTTGCTGAAATTAGCTCTATTTTTTGAGGATTCACAACGTCACTAATGTTCCATATATTCAAATTAGAAGCATTACCCAGTTCAAATTTTGTGACTTTATCCAAGGCTTCTACATCACGAAAAGCCATTTGACTGCCTACCATCAATAATTTTCTTCGGGTATTCATTTGCACGAAATCCAACCAAGCGTTAAAACTTCCGCCACTTGGCGAAACATTGATTTCTGCTGGAATATTATCGCTACTTGCTTTTATAGTGGCATTGATAAAACCAACGTGTGCATAAGTATCATCAACTTCGCATTTACCGCAACTACTCAAAAATGCTGTAAAATCCTGATTGTCAGCAGTTAATGTATATTGACCGACTTCTGCATTGCGATACGCCAAAGCGGATTTTATTTTTACTGTAGCATTTTTTTCGATGTTGGCAAAAATAAAAGGATTGAGCGTAATGCTTGTTTTATTGGAAGACAATTTGTCACCAAACCATTGTCGTCCGCCACCTGGTGCAGACTCGTATTCATTTAATAAATTGAATTTTTCAAATTCGTAGCGTTGGAAATCATTAAAAGAAGTACTTGTATAAGTTGGTGTTGCACTGACGTTTGGAACATTTGTGATGCGTTTGCCATCTTCGCCATCTATTTTTATAAAATAAAAACTTGTGCTGGAATAGGTATTTTTTTGCAAATTAAATTCCTTTTGAGCTGCATCGTACTTCCATTTGTCCGCACCTACGGCATAAAAAAGAATAAAATCATTGTCGTTGAATTTTCCATCTTCTTCTCCATTCACAACGCATGGATTTTCAACCAAATCGTCGTGACGAAAAGCAGCATTTGCTTCTGGCAATAAGCCACCGCCATTGCCATAAATTTTTATTTTTTTAGCATCAATTTTGGCAATATCAATACCAGCATCTTTGAGTATTTTAGCATCAATGCGTTGAATACCAGTATTTTCTACGGCAAATTTAAAAATTGTACCATCTTTTAATACAGAGTTTTCTGTTGGTCCGCCACGGTCGGTATTCGCTACTGGAAGATTTTTAGGCGTTAGCTGAACATTCAATTCAAAGCGCACCAATTTTTCATAACCCAAAGCGGTTTTTCTAACTGGAATAAAACGGGTTGCTCCAGAAAAATCATTGCGTGACATTCTTACCTCATTTTCAAATAAAATTTTGTCCGAAATAGCCAAATCATCAGGTGTTGCTAATTTGTCCAAAGGCTCATAAACAGCATTTTGGAGCGTGACGTTAAGTGTACCATAACGAGGCAAATCATAACGGACAGAAAACCAAGCAAAATTTGGCGTTTTATGGTTTCGACCTGCGCCATCGAATGACCACATTTCTTCGGAATTGGCTTTTTCCGCATTAACTTTGCTTTTTTTCCAAGTCAATTGTTTGCTTATGGTCGTGATATTTGTCTGTGACCAAGCAATATTGACTACAAAACAGCATAATAAGAGGTAATTTATTTTTTTCATAACTGGTATTTTTTTCTAAAAATTCTATTTTTTTAAAAATTTAATACGTTAAAATAAAACAGTTATTTTATTCGCTTGTAATTTTAACTATTGCAACATCTTTCAAAAGAACGGACTGAAGTCCATTTTCCAAACTACTTTTTCGGGTGTACCAATTTCATTTCTTTGATTAAATGTCCAGCTCCAGCATATTTATCAATGATAAAAAGCAAGTAACGAGCGTCCATCATAATATTGCGGCAAATGCTTGGGTCATAATTCAAATCGCTCATTGTACCTTCCCAAACTCGGTCAAAATTTAGACCAATCAAATTGCCGTAAGCATCAATCGCTGGGCTGCCAGAATTGCCACCCGTCGTATGATTTGTTCCGATGAAACAAACGGGCATACGACCATTGACACCATATTCACCGTAATCTTTCTTTTCGTACAAATCAATTAATTTTTTAGATACATCAAATTCATAATCGTTTGGAATGTATTTTTCCATCACGCCATCTAAGTAGGTGAACGGCTCATAAGTTACGCCATCTTTTGGCTGATAATCTTTTACTTGACCATAAGTGACACGCAAAGTAGAGTTGGCATCTGGATAAAAAACTCTTTTGCTTGCCATCGCTTCCATTTGAGCTTTGGTGTATTGACGACGTAATTTATTGATAATCAATTGATTTTCAGTAACTTTTGGCGCAATCTTTTGCTCATAATTTTCGATTAGCGTTTTTGTAAAAGAAAATAATTTATCTTTGCGCAACGTTTTTACGATGTCTTCCGCAGGTTTTTCTAATAAGGTTTTAATTTTATCTTGATTGGTCAAAATAGTTTTTGCAAAAAGTTTTTCACTTAATTTTTCACCTTGGTTAAAATTTTGCAACTCGCTTTTGAGTACTTCTGGCGTATAAGTGGTTAAGACATTTTTGACATAAACAGGAATCAATGTTGCAAAAACCTTTTTATCTGTTGTCAAAACATATTCTTTGAAAAAATCATTGGTGTATTCTTTAAGTGAGGCAATTTTTTCGGCAGTAGCCTTTTCATCTTTTTTATCAAAAGCCTTCACAATGCCGTCTAACTGACTCGCCCAAGACAAGACGTTTGTATTTCCAAACACTTCGCTGTGTGTTGCTTGCGCCACCACAAAAGGCTCGATATCAGCATATACTTTGTTAAAATCACTCAAAATAGTGCCGTACTGACTCTGCCAAGAAGGATTCGTTTCAAGCATTTTACTAAATTCATTTTCATAAAATTGTTTTTTTGCAACACCTTTACTTTTTATCAAACCTAAGTTTTCACCACGCCATTTTTTCCAATAATTAGAAATCGACGCATATTTTGCAGACAATTTTATTTTTGTATCTGCATCTTTTCTCATGTCTATATCCATGATAGCCAATGCTTTATCTCGAATATCAATACGGGTTGGATTTGTTTTCTCCAAGGTTTGTGCAACGGCTACCGAAGGCAAATATTCTTGTGTACGACCTGGAAAACCATAAATCATTGTAAAATCATCTTTTTCTACGCCATCAAGAGAGATTGGTAAAAAACGTTTTGGCGTATAAGGCACATTGTTCACAGAATACTCCGCTGGGTGATTGTCTTTGTCGGCATAAATACGGAACATCGAAAAGTCACCCGTATGACGAGGATAAGCCCAATTGTCAGTGTCGTTGCCAAATTTTCCAATCGAAGACGGTGGCGCACCAACCAAACGAACATCTTTGAACGTTTCCGTTACAAATAAAAAATATTGGTTGCCATCAAAAAAACCTCTTGTGAAGACTTCTTCCCAATTTTCACGTTTTGCGCCTTTGCGTACTGCCGCCAAATTTTTATCAATTGCAGATTGGCGGTCTTTTTCGCTCATCTCTGCCGTTACGCCAGCCAAAGCAGCTGCCGAAACGTCTTCCATGCGAACAATAAACATCGCTGTCAAACCTTGATTGGGTTTTTCTTGCGAGCGACTCATCGCCCAAAAACCTTTGTCTAAATAGTTGTCTTGTACAGTGCTATGATTTTGTATTGCATCGTAACCGCAGTGATGATTCGTCAAAAGCAAACCTTCATTGGAAATCAATTCGGCTGTACAACCGCCTCCAAATTGGCAAATCGCATCTTTCAAACTGCCTTTATTGACGCTGTAAATGTCTTCTGCACTGATTTTCATGCCAAGTGCTTTCATTTCAGCTTCATTTTGGCTGAGTAAAAGTGGCAACCACATTCCTTCGTTTGCCTTTGTTAAATTACTAAAAATAAAAAGTATAAGGGTGAAAATTAAATTTTTTTTCATTTTTTAGATATATTTTAGTACATTGTTTTAAAAATTTGCTATTGTTTGTAATTGTTGTATTGTTTTGGTTTTCAATTAGTTAGAACTATTTTAAACAATAGCCAAACATTAAATAACTAAAAAAAACAGTGTACTTAATCTTTGTTTGCCAATTGTCCGCAAGCAGCATCTATGTCTTTTCCTCTACTTTTTCTGACAGTAACAGTGACATTATTTTTTGCTAAAAAATCAGAAAAACGGTCTAAATTTTGTTCCGAAGATTTTGTAAAAGGCGCATCATCTATTGGGTTGTACTCAATAATATTGACTCGAACAGGGAATTTTCGGCACAAACGCACCAAGTTTTTAGCATCTGCAATACTATCATTGAAATTTTGGAAAGCGATGTATTCGTAAGAAATTCTATTTTTTGTTTTTTGATAAAAATATTCCAACGATTCCATCAACACTTCCAAATTGTTGCTTTCATTGATGGGCATGATGCCGTTGCGTTTTTCATCGTCCGCAGCGTGCAGAGAAAGAGCTAAGTTCACTTTCGTGGCATCGTCAGCCAATTTTACAATCATTTTTGCAACACCTGCTGTACTCACCGTAATCCGTCGAGGTGACCAATTCAGACCATCGGGCGAAGTTATCAACTCGATACTTTCCAGCAAACTACTGTACGCCAAAAGCGGTTCGCCCATACCCATATAGACAATATTGGTCAGCGGATGTTCAAAAGTTTCCAAGCATTGTTGATTCACGAGCCAAACTTGGTCGAAAATCTCAGAAGCGTCCAAATTGCGCACACGTTTCATTCTTCCCGTAGCACAAAAACTACAAGTCAAACTACAACCAACTTGCGAAGAAACGCAAACCGTGTAACGATTGTCTTTCGGAACAGGAATCAAAACGCTTTCTACCAAATGCCCATCGTGCAAACGAAAACGAGATTTTATCGTGCCGTCTTTGCTGTTTTGTGTTTTATCAAAAAGAATAGGCTTGATTTCGTAGTGTTCAGCGAAATATTGACGCAGTGGTTTTGACAAATTCGTCATTTCTTCAAAGGAACGTGCGCCTTTTTGCCACAACCAACTATAAACTTGTTTGGCTCTGAATTTTGGTTCGCCCGCTTCGATGACGGCTTCTTGTAAGGCTTGTTTGGATAATTGACGAATGTCTTTTTTCATTATAATAATTTACAAAAATTAATTTTTTGTGTATTTTAAGGAACAAAGATATAAAAAAGTCCGTAGTTATTACAAATGTTACGATATTGTGGCGTAGTTTTCAGACATATAACATGATAAAGTTTATTTTTTTACGTTTTTTTCAAAGTATCGTTACTGTTTTGGCAGTGATGGCATTGGTTTTTGCATTGTATCAACTTATGCCTGGTGATGTAGTAGAAGCTCGTAAAAAAATAAGTGAACGCAGCGAAACATTGCAACAACTCCAAGATTATGAACAATCCTACCAACAAGCTGCCGTTGAAATAGGTTTAAATCAGCCGATTTTTTATTTTTCTATTGCAAAAAATAAAAAAACAGATGCGTTTTTTAATGTTGTTGTTCCTCGTTATAAAGATTTGACGATACAGTTGATGAACAAAAATACAAGTTTTGAAAATACGCAATCTTACATTACAGCCATCAGAAATATTGAAAAAAAATGCTATACTATAAATGATAGTATGTCTATTTTAGATGAAACACGTGCGTTGTATTATGCTTTTGAAAAAAAAGACATTGATGAAAAAAGTATTTTTTTAGAAAATAATGCAAGTAAAGACAGCACTTTACAAGCGGAAGTTGCTTTTTTTTTAGAAAAAAAGAAAATTATTACAAGTGAATTTTCAGAAAAAATAGTTTGGTTTCCTACTTTTCAATGGTTTGGTAGCCGCTGCCAATTTCATCAATGGTTGAAAAAAACATTAAGTGGCGATTTTGGAATTTCTTACACCAGTTACCGACCCGTACAAGACGAAATTCGAGATGCGGTTCGCTGGACTTTATTGATGAATACCTTGGCGTTGATGTTGGTCTTTTTGATAGGCATTTGGCTTGGACTAAAATCCGCTGCTCAATTTGGTCAAAAATGGGACAACCGATTGTTGCAATTGACCTTTTTTTTAGATGCTATTCCGCAATTTTGGCTGGCTACATTGGTTTTCATTTTTTTAACAAGTTCTTATTACCATTTAAAAATATTTCCAAACGCAGGAATAGGAAATTTTAGTAGCAATACTCCTTTTTTAGAAAAAATATGGATTGCTTTACCTCATTTTATTGCGCCTATTTTTTGTATTGTGCTTACTTCTATTAGTATTGTTATTCGTCAAATGCGGGCTTCCGCTTTGCGTGTTTTTGGCGAAAATTTCATCAAAACAGCCAAGGCAAAAGGACTTTCCAAAACCCAAATTTTACGCAAACACGTCTTTCCAAATGCGATTTTTCCAATGATTGCCTTGTTGGGTGCAACGCTACCAAACTTGATAATGGGTTCACTGACCATCGAAACGGTCTTTAATATCCCAGGAATGGGGCAATTGGCAAGTACCGCCATTTATGAAAAAAATTTTCCTGTTTTAATCGCTATTGTATTTCTGATTTCTTTATTGACCATCGTTGGCGGACTAATTTCAGACGTTTTATACAAAATATATGAGCCAAAAAGCGAGTAAGTAAGCTCATAAAAATTATTGATTACGAAATTCTATACACTAATAATTTTTCTTACCTTTGCAAAAAATAAAAAAATATGCTTTTCGGAACTGACGAAACCACCACTGACGATTCTACTTTCAAAAAACGCCCTATCGACGAAGCCGCTTCGAGTACACCTTTGATGAAACAATATTTTGGTGTGAAAGCCAAATATCCTGACGCAATTTTGTTGTTTCGAGTAGGCGATTTTTATGAAACTTTCGGAGAAGATGCCATCAAAACATCAAAGGTTTTGGGGATTGTATTGACACGTCGCAACAATGGTGGCGTTGATTTGGAATTGGCTGGTTTTCCATTTCACAGTGTTGATATGTACTTGCCTCGTTTGGTTCGTGCAGGGTATCGAGTGGCGATTTGTGAGCAATTGGAAAAACCAAGTCCGCAGAAAAAAATTGTCCGTCGTGGCGTAACGGAAGTCATTACACCTGGCGTAACGACCGACGATAAACTCCTTGATGTCAATAAAAATAACTATTTGGCAAGTATTTTTTCTGGTAAAAAAGAACAAGCAGGCATTGCTTTGTTGGACATTTCCACGGGCGAATTTATGGTTTCCGAAGGCGATTGGTCGTACATCGACAAATTATTGCAAAGTTTTAATCCGTCAGAAATTATTTTTCAAAAAAGTAGAAAAAATGATTTTGAAGCCCGTTATGGCGACAAATTTTACATTTACACACTCGACGAATGGGTTTTTACAGAAGATTATAGCAAAGAAAAACTCTTGCAACACTTTGAGGTTCAGTCACTTAAAGGTTTTGGAATAGAAGGAATGGAATTGGCGAGTGTAGCCGCAGGTGCGGCTTTGCACTATTTGGCAACAACTGAGAACACCAACCTCAAACATATTTTGAGCATTAGTAAAATCCAAGCGGACAATTATGTTGGTTTGGATAGGTTCACAATTCGTAACCTCGAACTTGTACAAAGCAACCACGAACAAGGTACGCCTCTGATAGAAGTAATGGACAAAACGGTGTCGCCGATGGGCGCACGTTTGTTGCGAAAATGGATTTTATTGCCTTTAAAAAGTGTAAAAGGTGTAGAAGAACGCCTTTCGATGGTATCGTATCTTATTGAAAATCAAGAAGTTGCGCAGCAATTAGAAAATCATATTCGATTGATAGGCGATTTAGAGCGTTTGATTTCAAAAGTTCCTCTGGGAAAAGTCAATCCAAGAGAAGTTGGGCAAATCAAAAAGGCTTTGTTTGCGATTTCAGACATCAAAA
The DNA here is from genome assembly GCA_043777755.1 of Saprospiraceae bacterium. Lineage (GTDB taxonomy): Bacteria > Bacteroidota > Bacteroidia > Chitinophagales > Saprospiraceae > CANHEE01. The sequence goes on along the minus strand of JAYWHK010000080.1, from coordinate 6,654 downwards.
TCATGTTGCAAAACTCAGAAAGTGCCGCACTCAAACGCCTTTCTGATGGTTTGAATCCTTGTAAAATTTTAACAGAAGTCATTGACAAACAGTTGGTTGAAGATGCGCCACTAAACATGACCAAAGGGAATGTCATTGCTGATGGTGCTGACAAAGATTTGGACGAATTGCGCCATATCATCGCCAATGCAAAAGAATTGTTGTTGGATATTCAGACCAAAGAAAGTGTCAGAACAGGCATACAAAATCTAAAAATTGGTTTCAACAATGTTTTTGGGTATTTTCTCGAAGTGACCAACAAGCACAAAGACCGTTTTGTGATTCCGCCAGATTGGATTCGCAAACAAACCATGACGAATTGCGAGCGTTACATCACGCCCGACCTAAAAGAATTGGAAGCGAAAATATTGGGCGCAGAAGAAAAAATATTTGAACTCGAAGATAAATTGTTTCAAAATCTCGTTGCTTGTGTAGCCGAATACATACAGCCGATTCAGCACAACGCACAGCTTGTTGCTCGGATAGATTGCTTGTTGTCTTTTGCAAAAATTGCTCAACGCAACAATTATTGTCGTCCAGAAATCAATGAAAGTTTGATTATTGACATTAAAGAAGGTCGTCATCCCGTCATAGAGCAAAGTTTGCCGATTGGAGAACAATTCGTTCCGAATGATGTCTATTTGGACAATGAAAATCAACAAATTTTGATGATAACTGGACCAAATATGGCAGGAAAATCAGCTTTTTTACGCCAATCCGCTTTGATTTGTTTGATGGCACAAATGGGAAGTTATGTTCCTGCAAGCTCCGCAAAAATCGGTTATTTGGACAAAGTTTTCACTCGTGTAGGCGCAAGTGACAATATTTCAAGTGGCGAATCTACCTTCATGGTCGAGATGAACGAAACGGCAAGTATTATGAACAACATCAGCGAACGGAGTTTGATTTTGTTGGACGAAATTGGTCGAGGAACGAGTACTTATGATGGAATTTCTATTGCTTGGTCAGTGTCTGAATATTTGCACGACAATCATTTGGCTGCACCAAAAACCTTGTTTGCAACGCATTACCACGAGTTGTCAGAGTTGTCAGAAAAATTTTCACGCATCAAAAATTTTACCGTTTCGGTCAAAGAAATTGGTCAAAAAATTATTTTCCTCCGAAAAATGATAGAAGGAAGTAGCCAACATTCCTTTGGTATTCACGTGGCTCGTATGGCAGGAATGCCGAAAAGTATCGTCGAGCGAGCGAATCAGATTTTACTACAACTCGAAGAAAAACACATCACGGAAGAAGGCGGAAACAAAGCTGCTAATCAGCACATCGCCAGTACTTTGAAACAAGTAGAACAACCGATGCAGCTCAAAATCTTTGAAACCCAAGATCCACGCATGGAAAAAGTAAAATCTATCCTTCAAGGTATAGATTTGAATACCATGACTCCCATAGAAACCATGATGAAATTAAATGAGTTGAAGAAGTTGGTGAAGGGATAAAATAAAAAAATTTACAATCACTTTTTTATAAAAAAACAGTACAAATAAATCAAAAGAAATCGTTTTTAATCAAAAAGCGTCAATCGTTTTTTGCGTGTTTTTGTACAATTTATCTCACATATCTCCCTTTCCATTCATAATTGTACAAGACACTTGCCAAAACGCCAACAAGAACGACATAGCCTACATGAAACCAAAATGCAGGAAAACCAACTTTTAGAAGGTCTTTTCTATCGAAGAAATCACTAATTTTATAAAGCAAAGTAAAATCCAAGATTGTTTTCAACAAACATTGTATTAAAAACATTGGAATGGCGATTTTTGGTAAAAAAGGAATCAGTAATAGTGATAATGGAATATTACAACAGAAGAAAAACACCATAATCAGAACAGCTGTAATGGTAAATTCTTTGTACGCATTCATTTTAGAAGCCCAACGGACACGCTGACTAATAAAACTTTTCCAGTCTTCTTTGGCAAAAGTAAAAACTGTGGCATCTGTATTTTTCAAATAAGCGATACCGTCAGGATATTTCAAAGCTATTTTTTGCATCAAAAGCATATCGTCACCAGAAGCCAACTGGTCAATACCTTTGAATCCTTCGACCTCATGAAAAACAGCTCGCTCATAGATTAGATTTGCACCATTGCACATACTGATTTGCTTCAATTCAATACCTGCACCTGTCACTGCCATCAATCCTAAAAAATCTAAGGACTGGCAACGTTCAAATGTATTTTTTTCATGGTGAAAATTAACGGGTGCAGCGATGAGCTTGGGTTGGTGCATCTCATAATATTCTGCTATTAAGCGCAACCAATCGGGTTGTACAACGCAATCTGCGTCAGTAGTTACAATGAGTTTTCCTTTTGCTTCGCCAACGCCTGTTTCGATTGCTTTTTTCTTAGAACCTTTTACGCCATAATCTGCCAATTGCAAAACCCTTAAATTACTGATATTGGTCGCTTTCGCCAATTCAAAAGTTGCATCTTCGGAGTGGTCATTGATAACAATAACTTCAAAAAGATTTTTTGGGTAGCTTTGCTTTTCAATGCTTTTCAAGCAAGATTCAATATTTTCAGCTTCATTTCGAGCTGCAATCAATATACTTATTGTAGTTGTATGATTGTTATGTTTTGATGCTTCAAAACGAGGAAGTCGCATCCAACCATAAGTGCAAGCCAACATCGCAATGATGTAGGATAAGGCAGAAGCAGCACTAAAATATAAGTAAAAATCTATTATTATCATGATTTTCTTTATTCAAAAGTACAAACAGAAAACCCTTTGTAAGATTTTTACATTTTGACTTTTACATTTTGACTTTAATTACCAGTCTTTGCCTTTACTTTTTGGAGCAATAGGCTTTTTTTGCTGGCTCATTTTTTGGTGTACACGTTTTTCTTCTTCTGCAATGATTTTGAGAAGCTGTTCGCTTTGTTGCTTTTTGGATGCTTGTTGTTGTTCTTTATTTTTTTGCTCAGATTGTTGCTGTTGCTCAGACTTTGGCTTGGGTTCAGGTTCTTGATTTTTGTCCTGATTCTGATTTTTCTGTTGGTTTTGCTCTTGTTTATCTTTATTTTTATCTTTATTATCTTGGTTTTTATCTTTGTTGCCTTGATTTTGGTTCTGTTGCTGTTGCTGTTCAAGCATTTTTTTAGCTGCTGTTAGATTTTTTTTAGCGTCCGCATCGTAAGGATTTAGCCGAAGCGATTTCTTGTAGGCTTCGATGCTTTTTTCATATTGTTTGAGCTGAAAATGCGTATTGCCTTCGTTGTAAAAGCTTTGTGCTTGTTGGCTTTTTTCAGGTAAATAGGGAGCGGCTTCCGTATAATTTTTTAAAGCGGCTTCATAGTTTTTTTGTTGATAAAAAGTATTGCCAAGGTTGTAAGCTCCTTGGGCTGCTTTATTGTGATTTTGTTCAACTGCTTTTTCATATTTTTTTTGAGCATCGCTGTATTTCTTTTCTTGGTACAGTTTGTCACCTTCACGCAGTAGCTCGTGTGCTACTTGCGCTTGATTTTTTTTTTGAGAGATGAAAAAAAACAAAAAGAGTAAAAAAATTTTATTCATCGTTTATTTAACAGTTGCGTTTATTGCTTTTTTAATTGTTTCAACGTCAGATTCCCAATGGTCAAGGTCTAAAAACGGATCATTTTCGATTTTTTTCATCTTAGAAAAAACAGTTGTTTTGGCAGATAAATGTATTTCTTCACACGTTGTTTCCTTGATTATTTGCTGAATATTCTCAGAAGAAATGCCCGCTCCTGGCATAATAATAAGTTGATTTTCAGATTGTTGTATTAATTTTTTTAATAAAAAAACTCCTTTAACAGCACTTTCCGCTTGACCACTTGTAAGGATTCTTTCTATATTCATTCTTTTCAATTGCTCTAAAACTTTGAATGGCTCAACAGCCCTGTCAAAAGCCCTATGAAAGGTAACACCCATGCCACCAGCTGCGGCAATCATCGCTTGGTTCTGCTCTACCTGCAAGGTTCTATCTTTGTGCAAAGCACCTATTACAATACCATCAACACCATTTTTTTTACAAAAATCAATATCATTTAGCATGACTTCCATTTCCAAATCTGAGTAACAAAAATCACCGCCACGAGGTCTAATCAAGACATATACAGGGATTTTTAAATGTTTTTTACAAGCCAAAATTGTGCCTACACTTGGCGTTGTACCACCATCACGCAAATTTTCACAAAGCTCGATGCGATGCGCTCCTGCCGCTTCTGCATTGAGAGCGGATTGTATATTAGGAGTACAAATTTCTACAATCATAGATTGATTTTTATAATTTTTTAAAATTTTCACAAAAATATATTATTTTTGCGACTACTAAGCAATTGGGCTAAATTTAGTTTGTACTATTTTATAAGCCTGTGTATAAAAATAACTCTTATGCAAGAAAGTTTTCTTTTTCATTTTGGTCGTTACTTGATGCTTTTACGGCAGACATTTTCTCGTCCCGAAAAAATGTCTATGTATGTACAAGAAACCGTTAGACAAATGCACGATATTGGCATTGGCTCGTTGGTTATTGTAAGTCTTATTTCCATTTTCATTGGTGCGGTAACTGCCATTCAGTTTTCTTATCAATTGAGTGGTAATATGATACCTGATTATTATATTGGGTACATTGTACGTGATATTAGTATTATAGAAATGGCACCCACCATCTCAGGTTTGGTGCTGGCTGGAAAAGTTGGCTCGAATATGGCAGCTGAGATAGGTGGCATGAGGCAAAAAGAACACATTGATGCGATGGAAATTATGGGTATCAATACCGCTGCGTTCTTGATTATGCCAAAAATAATTGCCTCTGTCGTAATGATTCCTATTTTGGTGACTGTTGCGGCTTGTGTAAGTATGATTGGTGGCTACTTGTCAAGTGTTCCTACGGGTTTGCTTGCAGATATTGATTATGTTAGAGGACTACGCTCTTTTTTTATACCTTATAATGTGGTTGTAATGTTGGCAAAAGCACTTGTATTTGCTTTTATCATTTCATCTATATCTTGTTATCAAGGTTTTTTTGTAAAAGGAGGAAGTATAGAATTAGGTGAAGCCAGTACAAGAGCCGTTGTATATAGCGATATTTTCATACTATTGGCGGACTTGATAATTGCACTGGTTTTGACAATGTAAGTAGTTGTTAGTCTGTAAGTCAATTAGTCTTTTAACTTATTAATTATTTCAGTCGAAATACTAAAAAGAACCTCACTGTAAAAAATAAATTTTTAATAAAATAAACTCTTAAGTGAAATATAAAAAGCAAACAGCCCACTTTAAACTTATAAGTTGCTGATTAACAAGACTTTTACATTTTATATTTCTCTAAGTATTCATTTTTCATGTACAAAGGAAAAAAAGTTGTCGCTGTTTTGCCTGCTTATAATGCAGCATTGACATTAGAAAAAACATACAAAGAAATCCCTTTTGATTTGGTGGATGAGGTGATTTTATGCGATGATGCCAGCCGTGACAACACAGCTGCATTGGCAAAAAGACTTGGTATTCAGCACGTTATCGTCCATGAAAAGAACAAAGGTTATGGTGGCAATCAAAAATCGCTTTACAATAAAGCCTTGTCTATTGGTGGTGACATTATCATTATGTTGCACCCAGATTACCAATATACACCAAAGCTGATTCCTTCAATGGTGAATATTATTGGAGAAGGTTTGTATCCTGTTGTATTGGGTTCTCGAATTTTGGGAAAAGGAGCTTTGAAAGGAGGAATGCCAATGTACAAATACATCGCCAACCGTTTTTTGACACTTTCTCAAAATATTTTGGTGAACCACAAACTTTCAGAGTACCATACAGGTTACCGCTCTTTTAGTAGAGAAGTTTTGGAAGGAATTAATTTCAACGAAAATTCAGATGATTTTGTATTTGATAATGAAATGTTATCGCAAATCATTTATGCTGATTTTGGTATTGCAGAGGTGACTTGCCCTACAAAATATTTTGATGAAGCATCGTCTATTAATTTTTCTCGAAGCATGAAATATGGCTTAGGCGTTCTGCGTGTTTCGCTTAATCATCGCTTGAATAAAATGGGTATTTTGAATTTGAAAATGTATAAAAAATCTACCTAATTTATCACTATTGAGCGGCACGAAAAATGTAAGTGCAACGAAATCATAAAAAAAGCGTAATTTTGAGTTATCAAACGAAAAAATTATGCAAGAAACAGTATTTTATGAGTTAATCGCTCCACTTACGGATTACGTTAAGCAATCTGGTACAAAGATAGATAAAAAAAGTGGCTCAAAGGTTTTATTCTTTGAAGAATTTGTACAAGTTATCGTCTTCGGTCTGAGTATAGGGGTATGTTCGATGCGAAAATTAATAAAAGAATTGGCAACGAATCCGTCAGCAATTTTATTAGGCTTGCCCTTGTTTGCTTACAGTACTTTTAGAGATGGCTTTACAAGATTTAATGTATTGCATTTCAATGAGTTATACCATAAAGTATTGTCTGAATTTGATTGGTTGGAAGTGAAAGAATTAGCTAATTTAGGTCTTTTAAAAGCGGTTGATGGCTCTTTATTTCCTACGTTACGGTCTATGGAATGGGCAAATTATAAGCGTAGTTTTAAGGCATTAAAACTGCATTTATCCTTTTGTTTGAATACT